>JACQGJ010000694.1 GCA_016199605.1 Armatimonadota bacterium
AATCCCGACGAGGTCAAGCAGCAGCCCGTTGGAGTCAAGGAGCTTGACGACAGCCGGTTCCGGCGCGCCTGCTTTGGGGACGAGGGAAAGGTTAATCTGGTTTTCCCCGTCCTTGAGATACTGGAACAGCAGGGCTCCGCCGTCCGGGCCGCAAACGGAGAGCTTCCGGGTGTTGCGCTTGCCTTTGGCAGAGACGCGCAAGAGGTCGCCATCGCGTCTTGCTTCGAGCAAGGAGGGGAGGAGAGCAAGGCAGGCCACATCCTCGTTCTTCAGCGAAAGCTGCACACGGCCGCCTTGAACCGGGACTTCACGGCAGGCGAGCATATCGAACACGTGGTGTCCCACAGGCTTGGCTATTTCCACCGCCGGTCCGCTGTAGTCCTTGCCGGTTGAGTTGTAGAGGTGGAAGAAGGTCTTGCCGCCAGCCGTGAAGCGGTTGGCGTACAACCTCTTTGCAAGAGTCGGAACCAAAGCCTCGCAATCACGGCTTGCGTACACATCCTCGTTGTCCTTGTAGATGTTGTAGAAGGAAGTTGGCAAGACATAGTTGAAACAGGCGACGCCGTTCCAGAACTTCCTCTTATGCTCTGGATCGCGACCAAGAAGATTGATTTCAATCAGCTTGCACTCAGGAAAATAGAAGCGCTGGAGGTTGACTTCCAGTACCCGCACGGATTCCGGGGGGGGACTCCCCCATGTGTCCATAATGCTGAGATCGTAGGAAAGGCAACCATCAAGAGCTGCGAAAAGATAGTCATAGCCAGGATGTTCAGCCATGAGGACAGAGGAGGAGTTGACTTTGTCCATCCCTTCTCGAACCCTCCTCACGGTTTCCGCCATCGCCTTGTTCCACTCACTGACGCCCAACTCCTCATAGGGGACGTGCTTGTGGCCTGGAGCGAAGCAGGCGCCGTATTGATACCCTACCTCATCGAGTCTGATGCCGTCGGCGCCAGTCTCCTTTATCACACGCTTAATGGTGGAGACCAGCCAATCCTGAACTTCAGGAAGATAGAAGCAGGGATTCATCGTGTGTCCATTTCTGGTTTGCTTGCCGTCCTGCCACACAAAGTTCCACTTCTTGCCGAACTTCCTGCCAGTTTCGTTATTGAACCCGTCTAATTTGAAGGGATCGACGTAGAGCGTTATCAGCTTGTCCTTGCGTTTGTTGGCGGCAAGGGCCTTCCTGAACGCATCGAGGCCGCCGAAACGGTCGTTGTAGCCGACATAGTCGGTGGGCGAACCCATGTACATTTTCTCGCCTGTTACGGGGTCCTTGATCAGGTAGGGCTCGATTTCTTTAAGTTGTTCAGGCGGCAGCTTATCGAAAGGCACCCCTCCTGGGCCGAGGGTGGACCAATCCCACCAGCAACAAAGTTCGACGGCGTCCATTTTTGGTTTCAGGAAGTCATCGCGGTACTTCCCGTTGACGAAAAGCGGAGCGTCCGGCCAGCCTCCAATCCCCAGATTGGAAACCTTCTTGAGTTTGGACGGATAGGGACGCCAGCTCCAAACCTTGTGGGCCCAGTCCGCGTAGGCGCCCATGGCAGCCTTCCAGTTGCCGGCATGTGCGGCGAGCACCGCCGGCGGTGGCTCATAGCTTTGCCCGGGCTGGCGAGTCCTGCGAAAATATTCGATGGCGAGGCTTGTGCCTTCCTGTTGCTCAAGGGCGGAGGTTTTCCATAGGTATTCAGCCTTGGTGGTACTGCGCATATATTGGTCGGCGACCTGTTCAGGCTGTCCCGGCGTGAATTTGCGAAGGGACATCGTCTTGTGGAACCCCTTGTCGTCATCCCCCCTGAGATAGACGCCTCCTCCTTTGGTTGGGCTGAAAACATCCATGATCTGCCAAAGAGCCTGGCTGTCGCCATAGCCAAGGCGCATGTTGGTCGGACGACTGCTGAAGACGCCGCCGCCCCAGGGGAAGTAGTAATAGTCGTCCTCGCTCTTGTCCGAGAGCTTTAGCCCGTTGATGCAGGGGGAGGCCACTTTAAAGTCGAGGGCCTTCGCACCGCCGTTCTTAAACTTGGAGGAGAGGCGCAGTCCCTCGGTGTCGATGGAGGCCTGCAGGATGACACGCATCCCAAGCTCGGGATTGCCGAGGAGCGCCTTGAAGCCGTTGTCTCCACGAGAAATCGACTTCAAGGCGAAGTCGCGACTGCCAATGAATCGCTTCCCGTTGGCTTCCACGACGAAGAGCGCAGGCAGCCCCGGCTGAAGCAGCATCTCTCCGGTCATGAACTCGTTGTGGAGGGAGCGTAGCGTGAGCCGCCCGTCGGCAGTGGAGAAGATGCAGCGAAGCGTAGCGTTGGAAAGGGTGATGGTGTCCTTGCCTAACTCGCAGAGGGGTTCGCGTGGAACGGGCTTTCCGGCTGGTTCAGCCATGGAAGGAGCCATGTCCACCGGCAGTTCCTGCGCCAGGGCCGTGTCCAGGTTCCAGCAAAGCCCCAGCAGGAGAGGAGCGGCTGTTCTTGTCTTTGAGAAGATCTTGGTTTTCATGGAAAGCTGAGCCTCACTTTCTTGGCTCTTCCGTTTTCAGGTCTGCACTTTCCGGAAAAGCGGCCGACGGCCGCTTTCTCCTCCTGCGTCGTGGGCTGCGCTGGCAGGACGAGGACGTAGTCCGTGCGTCCACCAGAAGCAAGGGTCGGCTCAGAACCCGGCCTTCCCCTCGGCTTGAGCGAGTTCACCCACCTCTTCGGGAAACCTGCGGCTATGCACCGGCTTGCCACAAGCGGCCCTATCGTCATGAGCCAAGACAGACAGATGACTTTCCAAGCAGACATGCGAAACCCTCCAGGCTTTGCTATGCCGGGACTGTTGCCCCAGCGTGTATCTCTTCTGCTGCGGACCTCCGTATCCTCTCTGCACGGAGCCTCCAGCGAGGGTTGGGTACGTGATCAGGAATCATCCCTTCCCCGAGTATCCGGCTACCCCAATTTCTTTCCTTCGCTGCGCGACGATGATTCCGTTTGCGCCTTTACGGCTCGAACCTCCAGCCGGCGATGAGAGCGAACGCTATCTCTATCCCTGGCAACCAATCCATCGGTTTAGCATCCTCTTTGAGGAAAGGTGACGGATGATGGATGAGAGAAAGAAGCGTCGGTTGCGAGCTATGGTCGTCTGGTTTGTGGCCGTGGTGGTGCTGGCAACATTAGCATGCAGATTCGTCCTGCAGTTGCGCGAACTGGTTGGTCCTGGCCTCACCCATCCCATCGTGTCGACATCCTGAGGTGTGCCGCGATCAAAGCCCTGTTGTCGGTCCATCCCGTCTTCCTCGACCAGCTTCAACTCTGGCCCTCCTTACGGAAGAACTTCCTGAACCGACACGTCGTCGTAGTGAATCTCGCTGTCCATCATCGCGTAGAGCGCAAAGCCTACGGAACTCAGCTTGGCGGAGCGGCTCGGCTCGAAGATGAAACTGTGGAACTGCCAGTCGTCTGAGGCTTTGAAGGTGTTGTATCCGCGTGCGGTATCTTCGCCCTTCGCGGGCGCTTGCTGGTAAAACATGATGACAAGGGATCCTGTACCTTTCGCCCAGAAGGAGACTCGGTATCGCTTCCCGCTTTCGGCTGCAATCTGCTGGTAGAGAGCGGTGTTGTCCTCGAGCGGATCAACGGTCAGCAGCAGGGATATGTCGCCCGAGTGTGCGATCGCCTTGTCGCGGAGGATGCAGGGACGCTTCTTCGGGACTACACTGTTGAACGCCCAACCCTTGATGAGCTCATACTGCCGGGTGAACCTGTCATTCTCGGTGAAGTCTTCGAAGCCGGGGTCCTTCACCAAGTTGGGGCCGAGGCGCTCGCCGGCCGGGATTTCCTTGTCATAGGGATCGTAGGCATATTGCGGCGGCGTTCTGACTTCGGGTACAAGCTCCAGTGTATCGAGCACAAGGTCGCCGGCGCGCCCCTGGGCGTTGATCAGCTCGAACCGGAGGAGGTTGTCTCCTTTCTCAAGCGACATGCGCTTGAACAGGATGCCGTTGGCTACCGTGGAATTCTGGTTCGAGTGTGTCGTCTTTGGGGAGTAGAAGTTGATGCTTCCTCTTTCCTCACCGCCGACGTAAAGCGAGTAGATGCCGCAACTCGGTCCCATCACGCCCCGAACTTTCAGCCGATAGACGCCCTCCTTCTCGATTGGGAGAGTCATCTCAATACCCGCTCCCTTGCCGATTGGGGCAAACGTCAAGGCGCTGCCGCTGCTGAGCTTCAATCGTCGGGGATCGGGAGCGCGGATGGTGAGCAGGTCGCCGCCGCCAATGATGTTCGCCGTCCGGGCGAGGTCTTCTGCTTCCCAGAGGAGCGCTGTCGTGGTCTCTGCCGCGAGAGGGTTTGCGCCCATCCCAACCCGAGAGACAACAACCATGAAACATAGGGCGAAGCGTGCCATTTCAGAAGCTCTTGTCCACATTCGTCTTCGTCCCTGACGTATGAATTGCCTTGCCACCAACGGAGAAATCGCTGACCTCCTGCGCCAGCAGATACGTCGGCTTCATGGGTTGGGCGGTCGGGTCTCCTTCGAATACAAAGACCCGCGCATCGGTGGCGATGTCTCCTGCTTCGATGCGTGTTCCCGTGTCGTTGATGCCGAGGTAAATCGTTCTCTTGTCCTCGAAGGCGACTTTGAACACCGTGACCTCCGGTGTGTCCTTCAACACGGTAACCCGCTTGACGAACTCCTCCACCTCCAACTGCGGCCTGTGCGGATACAGAAGAGTCGTGAAGTGGATCGGCTTGCCCTTCTCGGGCAGTCCCCTGTACCGCTGGGAGACACGCAAGGGAACGGCCTGCCACTCGTTCTCGAGGGAGCGGTCGAAAACTTCGTAGTCCCGTCCCGGTTGCGGAGTAAAGTAGATCAGCAG
>JACQGJ010000726.1 GCA_016199605.1 Armatimonadota bacterium
ACCGTTCAGTTTGGTCGTTTGGATAGCACGGTCGGTTTACCGCCGTGAGGAGGAAGGGGAGCAGAGGGAGGTCTTTTTGCGCCTCCTCCTCACGGCGGTAAACCGACCGTGCTATCCAAACCTATACGCGTTCAGGTTGATAAGCATACCATCTGAACGGTTACGAATTCACTTCTCTCTTTGCCGACGATGACATTTGGGGGCGAAGACGGTGTCACTGGCCCACGATCTTCTCCATTCTCCCCTTCGCCTCGATGACTGGCGGCAGGTCCCCTTTGGTCTTCAAGGATTTGGTGTGGGCTTCAGGGAGAGGCGTCCTCGTCCGGTACGTCTTGCAGGTCCTCCAGCCGCTGTGGAAAGATACTCCACGGTGTTCAGGACATATACTCGTCACCGTTGAGAATCCACCTTTCCCCCTCTCCCTGCCCTCTCCCCATCAGGGGAGAGGGTCGGGGTGAGGGGGTGTTTTCAACGGTGACGAGTATAGGTTCCCATGTAGTGGCTGAGGTACTCGGGCATCACGATCTTACTCGGACATTGAAGAAGGTCCTTCAACATGCAGGGCAGTCGCACAAGTGACCGACCACGGCAAGGAACTGTATTCTTCCCCAAGTCCAGGAATCGCGAGAAGCAGGGGACTCTAACCCTTCACTCCCGGTCCCGTGCGCATGACGACCTTCCTGGCATCATCAACCGTAGTGCCGTTGGCGCCAACCAGGCGAAAGTTGTCGATGTGATATTTGCTTCCCCAGTAGTTACCTCCGAAGCCGGAGCGCAAGTACTCAACTCTCGGACTGGCGAGACACAGGTTCTCGACCGTCAGCGTCGTGTCGTTCGGGAACACTTTCTTTAGAGCTGGTAGAAGATCGAATCGGGCGGTATGCCATCGGTCGTCGGCGGAAATGCCGGAAATCGAGCCGAGAGAGATCACACCCTCGCCGGGTAGATCGGAGGCGGTGAAACCGACGACCAGCCAGCGCTGATTGACCCTCATGTAGAGGTTCATCTTGACGCCCGTCTCCGCCCTGTAGTCGAACTGCAACGCCGGGAATTTAACAGCGCTGAACTGCTTCACCCCACTCCACACTGTCATGTCTCCCCCGGAGACTTTGTTGAGGACGCGAAGACTTCTGGAGCCGTGCGAATGCGTGCTGCCGTCCGTCGTCAGAATCGGTGATTCCTCCGTCGGTTCCGTCGTCCAGGCGTCACTCCCTTGCTCGAAGTCACAGGATAGAGACACTGGCGAAGACTCGTTGATCTTCCATTGGGCCGCGGCAAAGGGCGATGGGGTCGTTTTCAGGACCGAGAGGGCAGAAGGGGTGCCTCCCTTCTCGAAACAGACTCGGGCGCGGGCAACCATCAGACCGTTCCGCCAGGTCCACAGTGCCACCTGCCCGGCGGGAAGGGGGTTGGGATCGGTGTATTCTCCTGCGGGCTGATCATCGACAAAGAACCGAAACCGGTTTCCGCGTTTCTCAATGCGAAGATAGAACCAATGCCGCTGGAAAGCCAGATTGGTTCGGGCCGGGTTGATCATCTTGACCTGATCGTTCTGTGAAACGATCTGGTCTTTGCGCATGATACGGGACACGGTGTTGTTGGCAGCAGCGAACATGAAGCTGTAACCACTGGAAACGTCTCTGCCGTTGCCGCACACCGAGACGTTGAGGTCGCTCGGGTGCCGGTATCCCACCACGGGATCGTCGATGTTGTCCATATACGGTGCCAGCCAGGCTTCCACCGTCATGTCGCCTCTGAAGGATTGCTTGGTCCAAAGCATCGGGGATTCACTTTGAAGTCCTCCAAAGAAGGACCACCGGTTGTCACACGGCCAACGCTGGGCCACGTCCCACACCCCGCGAGTACTCCACCATTCGGTCGGAGGACCGGAGAAGGTGCAATCCACCATATTGCTGCCGGTCGCGTCCAGACCGGCCAGCGGCGGCTGGCCCTCCAGGCTCTTCGCTCCCACCTTCGTCCCGGTGAGAGGATCGGGATCGCGGAAGGAAACGGCGACGGCGCTGCCAAGAGTCCCTGCGACGAAATCACCCTCACGCCAGAGTTGCAGCCGCTGCTCGTCGGACTCAACAAGGAGCTTCCCCGACCCGTTGGCAACCGTCGCTCCACGCCGCTTGAGCTCGAGGGTAGACTGTCCGTCGGCAGCCACTTTTGCCAAAAGCTGATAACCCGACTCGGCCGTGACACCATCACCGTTGATGACCAACGAGCCGTTGATCTTCCAGACATCGAAGGGGACCTCGAGGCTTACCTTGGGGTCGCCATAGAACTCTCCGAGGTGCCAGGCGGTCTGATCGCTTCCGCTCCGCCACGAACCGCTCGCGCTCGCCCACCCCGCCATGGTGTCTTCTTTCGTGAACTGCTCTTCAACACGAGGTTTGGTGGTTTCCTCCAGCCGGCACCACACGACCGTAGTGTTGAAACGAGCGCCGCCGTCTCCTTTGGCGTAGAAACCCAGCCTGCCAGCCAGGCTCCCAGGGACCACAGTCGCAACCACCAGTTGATCGTTGACAAAAGCTTTCACGCGCCCCTTGTTCACGTCGACTTTCAGCCGGGAGCCCTTCCCTGCGGAGCAAGGATTCGCGGATTCCGCTACGACCGAGCGCTTTCCCTCGCTGACTCGGACGATCTGCGCCTTGCCGCTGGCGCTGGTAGGGAGCACGAAGATTGAGTATTGTTTGGAGTCGTGATAGGCGAAGGCGAGACCGACTTGCTCGGCCCTCTCCGGCTTGACTTCGGCAGCAAACACATAGTCGTTCCAATCGGGGCGTCCGGTGACGGTTATTCCTTCTCCCGGTTGCGTCGTGCGCCGGCAATGCGTGGAGGTTTGCGTCTGCCACGGGCCGCCGAAGTCGTCCCATTTGCCTGGCTCGGCGAGATCGAAGTCCTCCCGAAAGCCATCGGTCGCGACCACGCGGACGTCGTCGAAGGTCGCGCGAGAAACGTTCTCCGCATAGAGACCGACCTTTCCCTGCCCGAAAGCATCATCGCGGATGGAACAGACCTGTTGTCCGTCAATGTAACCGGAGAGCGTTCCATCTCTCACCGCAAAGCGAAGGCGGTACCACTGGTCGGGCTGGTAGCCGCCCACTTGCGATACGAGGGTTGTCGATTTGCCTCCCTCGACGCGTACAATCTCTCTGCGACCCAGTTCGGAACGACCCTCACCCGCTGCCGTCCAGCGAAAGAGGAAGTAGTTCTTCGGATCCTGCAATGAAGCCACGATTCCCAGCGCGCCCTTCTGAGAGGCGGCTCCAGTCTCCGCCTCCGGCTTCACGCACACATCCACCGCATAGTCGTCCCAGTACCAGTATCCTGTCGAGCAAAGAGCCGACGGTTGTGCCTGGACGACCCAGGAGAACGCATTGCTGCTGTGGCGGCCGACGGCACCCGCATGGTTGCCGACCGCGATTTCAGCAACCTGGCCCTTTCCGGCGAGAACGTCCCATTGGCTGGATTCTCCGGAGCCTCGCGTGAAATCATCGGCAAAGTAGACGGGAGCGCGTTCCTGAATCCTCAGCCCGTCCAGGGAGGCGCCATTCGTCACACGCCATCCCGCGGCTCCCCCCGACAGGTCATCGTCGTAACCACGGGCCACCGTCTCGCCATTGCATATCAGCGTGATGCGCCATACCCTTCGCTTGATTGTGAAGGGTATGGAGCCTTCCCCGGGAGCGATGACTTTTGCAGAGGCAAGCGTTACACTTTTCCCGTTTTCGGTTTTGGTCAACTCGCACTGCCCTGGAAGAAACTCCACGCTCAGGTAGTTTGCGTCGTCCTTGCAGTTGAAGAGAACGGTAGCGGAAGCGCCACCGCCACGGAGTCCCGTTACTTTGCCGCGGAGACTGAATTCTGGTGGGCATTGCTCTTCGAGCACCTCCATCTTTGGAGAAGCAGCGTAGGCTTCCCCCGAGGTCGTAACGAGAAGCCAGGCAAGAATAAGAAGAAAGGGCAGGTCATTGATTCGGAACCTTACACACATCGACTTGAAGATCACTCCCGATTTCACAGGGTTGAGTTGGCGGATTGTCCTGAGTTAAAGACACTGGAAGGGCCGGATTGTTTCGCGAGCGGGTCGGTGGATGGGTCAAGAGCATATTAAAGACCACGCGGGTCTCCCTCACGTAGCTCGTTTTGAAGCGAAAGGTGCTGATCTGGAAGAACGATTGCGCCGTCCCGGTCCTCTGCGGCACCTCGGGGAAAAACAGAGCCTCCGGGTACGCGATGGTTCTGCGGAAATGCCCTGAATGGCTTGGTTTACTTAATCAATGGCTATACCCGTTCAGGTTGAAAACACCGCATTGTTGTGAGA
>JACQGJ010000076.1 GCA_016199605.1 Armatimonadota bacterium
GCTCAGAAGCGGCGGAAGGCAGGAGCAACCAGTACGCAGAGATGTCCCAGGTAACGCGCGGCATTGCCGCGGGACTTTCCGAGCGCGGGCTCAAGGGATTGATTTGGGAAACGATCTACGAAATCGGTCACACAATGCCGATGGCCGACATTCACTACTCTGCGGCCCGCGGAATTCGTGAAGCCGACCCGAAGGCGAAGCTGATGGGGCCGGCGACGTGGCCAGGCTGGACGGTGGAAGAGCGCTTCGTCAAGCCGTTCCTGTCAAAATACGGCCCCGAACTGCTCGACTTCGTGACGATGCACTCGTACGCGGACAACGAGCACGGGCTATGGAACGCATCGGGATGGAAAGAGCGCAAAGGGCCCATCACTATGGCGGATGGGCTCTTTCTTACTTACCTGATGGAAACCACGCCGAAATACGTGGAATGGTGTCGCAGCCTGAAGAAGCTGTTGAACGATCCGAAGCTCAATCCCCGGGGAAAGCCCATCGGGATTGTGTTCACGGAATTCGACGCCCTCGCGGAGTCTGCGTATGGTCGTAATCCCGAGAACGTGGACTGGCCCAACTACCGTGAGGAGGCGGACTGTTATCTGAACACGAATCACTTCGGGGGAGTGTGGTGCGCGTCGGTGCTGTGCCACCTCGCGGCAAGTGGTTGCCTCGACATTGCCTGCAAGTTCAACACCCGTCAGTTCTACGGGCTGATCGACAACGCGCCTGACGGAGGGTTCTATCGCCAGCCGGTTTGGTTTGCCTGGAAGCTGCTGCAGGATGTCGCAGGCATGAAGCCGGGCGCGAGGCTGGTATATGCTGAAGCCCGGGGGCCGAGGGACAAGGCAAAGGAGCACGTGGGAGGTGCGGACACTCCGTGGGTGGAAGCCTTCGCGGTACGCTCGAAAGGCAGCCTTCGGCTGATCCTCATCAACCGTTCCTTGGAGGCACAAGAGGCCGCCGTGCAGATTACCACGTTGAGGACAGGCAATCGCTCAAGCTCCTTCATCAGGTATGTTTTCGCCCAAGATCGTGTGGCTCGGTTCATCGGTCGCAAGGCCGGAACGAAAGGGGAAGGGTCCTTCGAAGGAGCGCAACCCGACGATCTGAGCAACGGATGTCTGTTGCCCTCCTCCGAGTTGACCGCACGGAAAGAAGGGAACGTGCTGCGTCTGCCAGATCTCACCTGCCCGCCGATCAGCATCACGATTCTCGTGATGAAATGAGGGCGGAGTCACTACTGCTGTGAGACATGGGGTGAACGAGTGCCTCGCCACTCGTCACTCACGAAAGGAGTCATCATGACACGACGCATTGCCTGGTTTGGCGACATCGACGCGTTGCACAAGAACCTGACGCTTCTTCCGCGACTTAAGGAAGAGATGGGGTTGAATACACTTCTGCCTGAAAGTGGTGTCACCCACACCTCTGGTTTTCGTATCTCGCGGGAGGTGGAGGGGCTCAATCCCCTGGCGCGGTGGCGTGAGAAGCCAGGATTGGCCGATCATCATCGAGCTTTTGGACATGCGGATCACGTGTTTGCATGCGTTCCGGGGATTGTAGTCGGTGCTGACGACACTGCCCTAAATGCGATCCTCGACGCGGCACATTCAATCGGCATGGAAGTGTGGGGGCACGCGGGCCTGTGGTGTTATGGAGGCGAAGTGTTTCCCGAGCTGGCCATGCGGGACGTGGATGGGGAACCCTTTCCCGCATCTCAATATGCCAGCGGCTGGGGTTTCTGCCCCAGCCGCCCGGAGCTGCCGACCTGGCTGCGCGCCTGCTTCGCTGAGGCAACCCGTGAATACCCCATCGACGGCTGGTTCGTCGATCATGCTCGGTGGCCTGCTCCCGCCAACTGGCCGAGTCTGTGGGGTTGTGCCTGTGACCATTGTGCCGAGAAGGCGGCCGGTCTCGGATATGACTTCGAGAAGATTACGGCCGCCGCACGTCAAGCCAAACAGCGTTTCCGAGAACTCGAAACAGAGACGGTACGACGGGCGGCGCGGGCAGACGTCACCCCTTCGGGGCTGCTCCGGATTCTCGACCTCGATGATTCGATCCTGGACTGGTTTCGCTTCCGGGCAGACCTCCTCGCCGCAAAGATGAAGGAACTCCGAGATTCGGTCCGCGCCGTTCGCCCTATTCCGTTCGGAGCCGACGTGTTCCCGCCAACGGTGGCGTTGTTGGGCGGACACAACTACGAGACGTGGGCGAGCGGAGCCGATTATGTCACCGGAGGAGTCGGGGCCCTGCTGGCCTGGGGGACCGCGGCCGTCAGGGCCGCGGCAGAATGGGCGAGGGTCTTGCTGGAGTTCAGCCCTGCAATCCCCGAGTCCGACGCGGTCCGCATGTTCCTGCACTTGTTCGGCTATGACCGCTTCAATCTTCCCCTCAGTGTCGCCGGTCTCACTGACAACAGCCAGGTTCCCGTAGCCGACATGACGGCCTATGAGTTCCGCCAACTCCGAGAGCAACTGCCGGGCAACCTCGCAGCCTATCCA
>JACQGJ010000702.1 GCA_016199605.1 Armatimonadota bacterium
GATGTAATCGGTCTTGAGAGTGAATCTGTCGCGCGAATCCGCGCAGCGGTGGACAAACGATGCAGCCTCCCTGCCGGTAACGTGATGGTCGCGTGCAGCCACACCCATTGCGCCCCGGCAACCCTGAACTGCCTGGGCGAGAATCCACACGAGGGGTTCCTGACACGTGTGGAGGACGCTACCGTCGACTGCCTTGTCGCGGCGTTCCAGAACATGGAACCAGTCGAGCTGGGTATGGGCTGCGGCTCGGCGCACTTCAACATCAACCGCCGACCCCTGCCCGGGAACGCTGCCATGGTCGCGAATTACGGCGGACTTGTAGACCGGCGCGTTCGCGTCTTGAGAGTGGAAAAGGCTGATGGTGCTCCGCTTGCCGTTCTGTTCCACTACTCTTGTCATCCCACATCCCTGCCGGGTAGTCTGGGGTTCATCTCCCCCGACTACCCTGGCGTTGCTCGCATGGCCATCGAGGAAACGCTCGATTGCTCGGCGTTGTTTCTTCCTGGATGCTTCGGCAATATCCGCCCGGCGATTTTCGCGGAGACCGGGGCTTTTGGGTCGGCGACCAAAGAACAGTTGGAGTCCCTTGGACAGGAATTGGGCCAGGAGGTCTGCCGCGTCGCCCGATCTGTCCGGACGGTTCCAGCCGGAGGGATCCTGTCGCGGCGAGTGGAGTTCGAGATGCCTTTCGGCGACACCAAGTCGAGAGAGGAGTTGAAGGGGATGGTAGAAGGCGCGGAGCATCCCTTGCACACTCCCTGGGCGAAGAAGGTGCTCGCACTCGTCGAGAGCAACAGTGTGCCTTCGGGTGAGCCGACAGAGATGCAAAGTCTGCGTATCGGGCCGGTCGCCTTCGTAGGAATCCCCGGTGAGCCGTTTCAGGAGATCGGGCACGAGATTGAGAAACGCTGCCGCGGGGTGGGGGGAGTCGCAGACCTCTGGCCCGTGGGTTACGCCAATGACGACATCGGCTACCTGTGTACGGACCAGAGCCATCTGGAGGGAGGCTACGAGCCGGGAGCCTACGTCTACTACGACCGCCCGGCGCGCTTCGTGGGAGAAGAAGGGATCCTCGTGGAGAAGGCGGTTGAGTTGGTGAGTGAGACGTGAGTAGTGCAGCGTAGACGACCCCTCCGGTCTCAGGAATCACTGGCTTGCGTTTCAGGAGGTTCTGAGCGATTCAACAGAAAGAAATGGAGTATGCGAGAGAAATCTGGGCAGTGACGCCGTTGGAGGCGGAATAGGAGGTCCCCCGATCCTCGAACAGGAATTCCCTATACTCTTCGGAGGTGGCAAGATGCAGCCCAATGTCATTGTCCTCATTATCGACAGTCTTCGCTACGATCACTGCGGGTGTTACGGAGCGGAGAAGAGCTACACACCAAACCTCGACGCCATTGCCAGAGAGTGCGCGGTGTTTGAGAACGCGTACCCGGAAGCGTTGCCAACGATCCCGATTCGCACCTCGTTGATGACCGGGCAACGGACTCTTTCGTATCGCCCTTGGCAGCCCCTTACCAAGGAAGACGTGACTGCCGCAGAGTTGCTGGACGAGCTTGGCTACACCAGCGCCTTCATCACCGATAACTACCATCAGTTCAAGCCCGGCTTCAATTTCCATCGGGGCTTCCATGTGTTCCGGTGGGTGCGAGGGCAGGAGGCGGATGCCTACGAATCCGCGCCGCATCCCTGGAACATCGACGACTTCATCAAACCGGAGATGAAGGGCGACTGGGTTGTGAAGATGATTGAGCAATACCTCCGCAACCGGGCCGACTGGCAGACTGAGGAGGACTGGTTCACTCCCCGGTTGGTGAAGGAATCGATTCGCTGGCTCGAGAGAAACCGTCGGAACCAGCCGTTCATGCTATGGTTCGACTGCTTTGATCCGCACGAGCCGTGGGATCCTCCGGGTCCGTACAAGTCGAAGTATACCGATCCCGCCTACAAGGGACCTGACCTGATTCACCCGAAGTACGGCCCCGTCGATTGGCTGACCGACGAAGAACTCAACTACATTCGCGGGCTTTACGCGGGGGAGGTGGAGTTCGTCGACAAGTGGATCGGGATCCTGCTGGACCGGATCAGAGAGCTGGGGTTGCTCGACAATTCCATCGTTTTCCTTCTTGCCGATCATGGCCATCCGCACGGAGACCACGGCAACCTCCTGAAAACTCCGGACAACCTCTACAGCGAGTTAATCCGCATTCCCTTCATGGTCCGACACCCGGAAGGCGCCGGATCGGGTAGCCGCTTCGACGCTCTACTGCAAACGCACGACTTTCTCCCGACTTTGCTGGACATGATTGGGAAGCCGCAGGAATCGACTTCCATGCACGGGCAAAGCGCGTGGCCTGTGGTGACGGGAGCAAAGACGACTCTCCGCGACACGATCATTACGGGCTATCGAGAGTCGGGATACCGGTGTGTCCGAAACAAGGAATGGTCGTACCTCCGCACGGAAGGAGACAAGCCTGACGAGCTTTACCACTTGGCGGAGGATCCGGGCGAAACGAAGAATGTGGTTGAGCAGTATCCCGACATCGCCGCCGACCTCGCTGCGCCGTTGGGGAAGTACTATCAGATGCAACGACAGAAGATCGCGACGGTCCACCTTCAGTTGAAATATGAAGTGGCAGACACACCTTCCGGTGTGGGGTAGTCATCGGTGAAGAGGGGCGGCAGCTTAGTACACGGTATCGCAAGTCCCTTCCGGGATTGTCATTGCGAACGGAGTGGTCCTGCCCCTTGGGCAGGCGCAATCCCCCGCGCATAGAGC
>JACQGJ010000703.1 GCA_016199605.1 Armatimonadota bacterium
GGCCCTCGTGCGTATCATACGAGAGCGATGAATTCAGCACCCGCAACGAAAACCCTCCGTCGCGCCTTCAAGTATCTGCTCCCCTACTGGCGGCTGCAGCTCTGGGCCCTGCTGTGCGCCCTGTTCACGGCTGGGCTCAACCTGGTTCAGCCCTGGGTATTCAAGATCCTCATCGACGACGTGTTCGCAAAGGCAGGACAGGCGGGCAGCAATCCAGCTTTCTACGCCAAGGGCCTGCAGGCGCTCACCTTTGCGTGCTCGGTGTGGCTGGTGACCACGCTTCTGGACGCCGTGGTGCCGGGCGTGCGAGGTTACCTGTTTGCTCTCGTCGGGGAGAAAGCCATGATGGACCTGCGCAACTCTCTCTTTCGTCACACCTTGCGCCTGCCCCTCTCGCACTTCAGCGGGGAGCGAGTTGGCCGCCTCATGTCGGTTTTCAACAACGACGCGGGCGCCATGCAAGGTCTCTATGCTTCGACCTTTGTAGACCTCCTGACCAACAGCCTGCAGATCTCCGTCGTGTTAGTCGTGCTGTTTCGTATCAACTGGCGGCTCGCGCTGATGGCGATTCCCGTCTATCCGTTGTTTGCTCTCAGCCTCCGTTACTTCTCCAGGCCGCTGCGAGAGATCGGGAGAGAGGTACAGGAGCAAGCTGCCGAAATCTCCGAGGACCTCCAGGAGAGCATCTCAGGTGTCCGGGAGGTGAAAGCCTTCACTCAGGAGACGTCTCATCAGCAAAGGTTTGGGGGATTGCTCCGCGAGATGATCGGGCTGCGCCTGCGGCAGACGATCTGGAGCTCGGCAAACGGTGGGGTTGCCAACTGCATTTCGATGAGCGGCATTCTCCTCGTGATGTGGTGGGGTGGACGCTGGACGCTGCGCGGGGAGATGACCCCCGGCACTCTGGTCGCCTTTCTGCAGTACATGGGCAACCTATTCGGCCCGACGGCGTTCTTCACCAACCTGAACACAATGCTGCAGGGATCGATCGCCGGAGCGGAGCGGGTGTTCCAGTTCCTGGACATTGAGCCCGCGATTCAGGATAAGACCGACGCCAAGCCCCTGCCTCCCATCGAAGGGCGGGTCGAGCTCCGGAGCGTGACTTTCGCTTACCCCACCGAGGGGCCCGCGGGGGACAACAGGGCTGCCTTGTGGAACATCAGCTTCACCGCGGAGCCAGGTAGAGTCATCGCGCTCGTCGGCCCGAGTGGCGGAGGCAAGTCCACTCTCGTCAGCCTCCTGCCGCGATTCCACGACCCCGGGCAGGGAAGCGTTCTCATCGACGGCTATGACCTGCGTGACGTGACCCAGGAAAGTTTGCGGGCACAGATCGCACAGGTTTTCCAGGAGAACTTCCTCTTTGCAGCGACGGTCAAGGAGAACATTCGCTTTGGTCGGGTGGAGGTTGCCGAGGAGGAGATCGTCGCCGCTGCCAAAGCGGCCAATGCCCACGGGTTTATCACGGGCCTGGAAAAGGGCTACGACACAGAGGTCGGTGAGCGAGGAGCCAAGCTAAGTGGAGGCCAGAAGCAACGGATCGCCCTTGCCCGCGCAATCGTCCGCGACCCGAAGATTCTGATTCTGGATGAGGCAACCTCCGCCCTCGATTCCGAATCCGAAGCCGCAATCCAGGAGGCTTTGGAGAGGATCATGGTCGGACGCACAAGTTTCGTCATCGCCCATCGTCTCTCCACGATCGTGAACGCGGATGAGATTCTTGTTCTGGAGGACGGGCATTTGATCGAACGCGGCTCGCACACCGAATTGCTCAACAACGGAAACGGAGTGTACCGGCGATTGTGCGAGAGGCAATTCGATAACACCGTCGAAATATGATCCGCAGAGAGGCTGTGCCTGAGAAGGCCCCGATTTCTTGCCAGAACTCCCGTGCCGGGATGCTGACCTGGAGATCTCCTCGTAGGATAAAGCTCCAGCTTTGTCTCTACCGACGGACAAAGCTGGAGCTTTATCCTACGTGGAGTTGACGCTGCCCCAAAACCCAAACTCAGAGGTGACCTATGAAGATTACATCGATCGAGCTTCTGTCTGTTCGTGTGCCAGTTCCCCAGGAGGAAGTCGAGAGGGGGAAGATCGCGGGGTTTTCCGGCGTGCGGCTGCAAACCGATGAAGGGATTACCGGTTACGGCTTTGGCGGCGTCAACCCACAAATGTTCGAGGACCGGGTAAAGCCGAAGCTCGTTGGCAAAGACCCGTTTGCCGTGGAACGACACCTGCGCGATGAAGTCCTGGGACCGGCGCTTCTCCATTGCGCTCCCGTGGAGCACGCCCTGTGGGACATCGTCGGCAAGGCCGCCGGGCTGCCCATCTACAGGCTGCTGGGTGCGGACAAGGATCGAGTCAAGGCCTACTTGACGTGCGTTTGGCGAGGGAAGGACGATCAGTCGCACATCGAACCGGAAGACCAGGCAACGCAAGCCAGGAAGTACCGGGACCTGGGGTGGCAGGGCATCAAGGTGCGCTCCTGGCGCCCCGATCCCATGGAAGACGTGCGTGCAGCGGCCCTGATCAAACAGGCGACCGACGGCAAGATGGAAGTCATGATCGACCGAACCGCGCATCATCCGGGAGCTGTTTGGGACTGGGACACTGCCTACAAAGTGGCGAGAGGTTTGGAGCAGGCAGGGGCGACCTGGTTGGAGGAGCCTTTCGACCGGAATGACTTCTCCGGATTAGCGCGATTGGCGGAGGCGGTGGACATTCCCATTACGGGCGGGGAGGGAGAGCGCGGCTTGTTGCGGTTTGCGGAGTTCTTGCGGCGGGGCTGCTTCGACATCGTGCAACCCGATGCGGTGGGTTCGGGAGGCCTGTTGACTATCAAAAAGGTGAGCGCCCTTGCCGAGAGCTTTGGCCTTCCCTGCATTCCTCACGGCTCCAATGGATTTGGTTTGCTCGCGCCCCTGCAGATCATCGGCGCTCTTCCCAATTGCGAGTGGCTGGAAGTTGCGCTCGTCCACCCGCCGCTGACCCCGCAAGAGATGTGGTCACCCTTGGAGCAACTCCTCAAGGAACCGCCGCTCTTCCAGGTTGAGGAGGGGCACCTCCTGGTCCCGGACAAACCCGGGTTGGGTGTAGAGTTGAACGAGGAGGCGGTGGAGGAGTTCAGAGTTTAGGGGCAGCCCCTTAGCCAAGCTACTGTCCTTGCAGCAACGACTCACCCGCACGCTTCATATCGTCGAGGAAGCCTTTCACTCGCTCATCCTCCAGGTACTTCCTCCCGAGGTTCCCGGTGAGACGCAGCAGATCCTTGGCAGCTTTCGCGACCTCTTCGTAGTTCTTTTCCTCTTTGTAGATTTTCGCAATCTCGTACTGGGCCTTGATCGCCTCTTTGCTCTTGGGATACTTCTGGATCACTTTGCCGTAAGCGGCGAGGGCCTTCTTCGACTGGCCCCGGTCACGAGCTATGTCGCCGAGGAGCA
>JACQGJ010000704.1 GCA_016199605.1 Armatimonadota bacterium
CGCTGGCGCTGTCCGCCGGAAAGCTCCTTGGGGCGCCGCTTGAGCAGGTGGCTCAGCCCCAGCATCTCAGCGGTGTCATGAACACGTTTTTCGATGGCTGCTTTGGTCTGCTTCACTTCCGACATCTTCAGAAGAGCTCGATGCCACGGTGGAAGCATTCTGAGTCGAAGACCGAACGCCATGTTGTCATACACGTTCATGTGGGGGTAGAGCGCGTAATTCTGGAAGACCATGGCAATGTCGCGGTCCTTCGGCATGACGTCATTCACCACGCGTTCGCCGATGAGGATCTCCCCGCTCGTGACTTCCTCCAAGCCTGCAACGCACCGCAGAGCGGTGGTCTTCCCGCAGCCGGAGGGGCCGACGAGGACCAGGAATTCCTTGTCCTTGATCTCGAGGTTAACGCTGTGTACGGCTATTACGTTGCCGAATTTCTTGGTCAAGTCTTTCATCAAAACTCGCGCCAATTTCAGTGCCCCCTACTTGCGAAGGGATGGTTGCCGGGCGGAGGAACGGTCCTCCGGACCTTCCATCTCTTACAGTTTCAGTTTGTAGATGCAATACTCGACGAATTTCGTCAGGTAGATTAGCATAAAAACGCCAATAATGAAAGCGATAACATACTCCGATTGTTTCGACAACGGATCAGGCCCCTTCGACGCCGCGTCGGCCGCATTGAAAGATAACTTGCTGACCATGCTGTTGAGCAATTCCGCCAGGGTCGAGTAGACCACACCGAGATAGTCCTTGAGCACATACATGATCCCGAGGACCGCCGGCAGGAGGAACGGCCCGACGGCTCGGTGCTTGAGGTTTTGATGCTCCAGGTAGATGAAGCACTTCCCGCAGGGAGGTTTCCTCTTCTTGGGGGCGCCGGTGCTGGCCTTGGCATAGGCGGATCCGGCCCGCTTCGCAGCCGCGCCGCTCCCCAGGGAGGACTCTCCGCGGACGATCATGGCGATCATCTCCTCGTCACAGTAGCACCCCCGCTTGAATTTCCAGCAGGTTTTTCTCGCGACGAAGGCGGGACAGGCCTTCCGAACGCTTTCCCGGCAGTACGGCAGTTGCCAGCATCGACTGAACACGGAAGGTTTCCCTGACTTCAACTGGCTTGGGCTCTTCGCTTTCTCCGCGAAACCGACGTTGGCTTTCTTCGCTTCACGAGCCCGATATTCGGGGATGGCGCGGACGAAAGCATACAGGAAGCGCAGGATGACAATACACAGGGAAATCTGGCCCGCGGTCACGAACTTCTGGTTGATGATCTCCGTTGCCTGGCTGGGAGAGGCATTGGTTTGTTTCAGGATCAACCCAATCCCGAAGGGCAAGCCAAAGTAAAGGACAGCCCCCAGGATCCCCATGAACAGGGCTGTCTCGGCCTCGTCCATCCGCAACAGGAGGAGGCTCAGCACGAAAGCGGCCGAAGAGATGACAACCAGGTTCCCCACCAGCCGCATGTTGGATATGGTCTGGGAGGTTGGATTGGACAGGTATCCTTTGAAAACTCCGAAAAGTATGTAGCCGACGGCCAGCACCAAAAGAATGACTCCAGCCTGGGAAACCAGGGCCAGAGCCGGCTCGAACCGGGTCATCCATGTCGTGGGCCGTTGAGATTCTTTCGCTTGCGGCGCTAATCGCTGTGGAGGCGTTGCCATGATAAATCACTACTCCGTCTTGATATCCTCGCCCGGCTTGAAATCGATATTCTCTTTCTCGAACGATTGCAGGAGTCCTGCCTTGTCAAGAGCCTTCACGTAGGCCTCGTGAGGCTCTACGATCTTGTTCTTGACGTGGGCCATCAGGGACTCATTCATCGTGATCATGCCTTTTCCCTTTCCCACCTGCATGATCGACTGCAACTGGAACGTCTTTCCTTCTCGGATGAGGTTGCGCGTCGCGGAATCGCACAGTAGCAGCTCGAACGTCGCAATGCGACCCCCTCCGATCTTCCGGCATAACGTCTGGGCGATGATTGCCACTAAAGATTCTGACAGCATGACTCGGATTTGTTCTTGCTGCGCGGGCGGGAACTGGTCAATGATACGGTCAACCGTCGAGGGCGCCGTGCTGGTATGCAGGGCGCCGAAAAACAGGTGGCCGGTCTCGGCAGTCTCGATGGCAATCGCGATCGTTTCCAGATCACGCATTTCTCCAACGAGCACGACGTCCGGGTCCTCGCGAAGTGCGGCGCGCAGCGCCCGCGGAAAAGACTCCGTGTGAGCATGAACTTCTCGCTGGTTAATCAGGCAACGGATGTTCTCATGCACAAACTCGATCGGGTCTTCGATGGTAATGACATGGTCGTCCCTTACGTTGTTCACGTAGTGCATCAAGGCCGCCAGGGTTGTGGACTTGCCGGATCCCGTCGGCCCCGTCACGACGACAAGCCCTTTGGACAGGTAGCACAGGTCGGTCATGGCCTTGGTAAGGCCCAGCATCTCCGCGGTTACAACTTCCGTGGGGATGAGTCGGAACACGGCCCCGATGCCGTGCCGATCTCTGAAGTAGTTACAGCGGAATCGGGCGAGGTCCTTTATCTCGTAGGCAAAATCCGTGTCGTGGTCTGATTCCCACTGCTCCTTGTTTCTTTCCGGACAGACGGCCCAGAGCAACTCCTTCAGCATGTCATGGGACCAGACCTCATACTCGGTCAGTTTTTTCATAATCCCATGCTGACGGACGATGGGATGGTCGTTGCTGGCGCAGTGAAGGTCAGAGCACTCATTGGCCTTGAGATAGCGGAACAACTCATCGAGATGGCCCACTTTCTTCAAAGCGCTTCCCCCCACGGTAATCGTTGGTTGGGCTTCCTCGGAGACTTCGGTTGGCGTGACCGAGGGGACCTGCGCCTCAACGTTTTCAGCCACGGGCTCAGCGACCCCGGAACCCCCGATCGAAAGCTGAATCGCCCCATTGCCTTGCTCCACGGCGATCTGCTGTGGACCGAGAGTCGATGCATAGGAGAACGCGGCATTGCCTCCGGCTTCATAGGACGCTCTGGACTCCTCCGGGATGACCTCCGCGATGAGCGCCTGGATCTGTTGCGCATTCATGATCGTGCTCACCGGCTTGGTCTGGCCTCCGATGACCAGATTGCATTTCTCATTGTTGCGGATGACGAATCTCTCACCTTTGTTCTTAATCATAAAATCGATGAACTGATCGATTTTTGCCATTCACTGCTCCTTCTTGGTGTATAGAGTCCGCTCGCAAACCGGCAGGTCGATACGCCGCGGGAAGTTTCTCCAGGTCACTCCTGATCGTCTGGGTTGGCCGCTGCGGCGGCCCCCAAAAGGTCAGGTGCTCCCGAGTCCTGCCGCCGGATCATCTGCTTCAACTCGGTCAGGTTCCCCGCGTTCTCCAGGGCGACCTGTTCGCTGATCGCCCCCGCCTTGTAGTAGCCGTCCAGCGACTGGTTCATCGACTGCATCCCCCAGTGTTTCTCCCGACCGTCCTGGACGATGGCGGAGTATATCTGACCCGACCTCCCCTCCTCGATATACTGAGCGATGGTTGGGGTTGTGACCATGACCTCCAAGGCGCAGAGCCGTCCTTTTCCATCGACCCGACCCACAAGCTTCTGTGAGATGATCCCCTTGATGGATTTGGAGAGACGCAAGCACATCTGCGGCTTGTCGTGGGGGGGGAACATGTTTATGATGCGCTCCATCGTTTCCGAGGCGCTGGTGGTGTGAACCGTGGAGAAAACGAGGTGACCCGTTTCGGCGGCCTGCAGACAGACAGTCATCGTCTCAACGTCGCGCAACTCACCGATGAGGATAACGTCCGGGCTTTCTCGAACAACTGCGCGGAGCGCATCGTGAAAGGAATCGGTGTCGAAGCCAAGCTCTCTCTGGTTGACAATGCTGAGGTGATCGGGATGAACGTACTCAATGGGGTCTTCGACCGTAATGATGTGACACCGCCGGGTTCTGTTGATCAAGTCGATCATTGCCGCCAGCGTCGTGGATTTGCCGGACCCGGTCGGGCCGGTGACGAGCACCAATCCCTGCTTGGTTTTGCAGAAGGTCTCCAGCACCACCGGCAGATTCAGCTCTCGGATGGACTTGATCCCCAACTGAATCACACGAAACACAATGGCAATCGTTCCCCGCTGCTGGAACAGGTTGGTCCGGAACCGGGCAACGTCAGGAATCGCGAAGGCCAGGTCGAGTTCGTGTTTCCTTTCGAATGCCGCCATCTGGTCTTCGTTCAGGATGCGGTCGAGGATCTCCTTCATATCCTCCGGCGCGAGCGGGTCCGTTTCCACTTTGATCACCTGACCGTGAATCCGAACTGCCGGAGGGGCGTCGACTTTCAGGAAAACGTCTGAGCCGCCCTTCTCAACCGCCAACCGCAACAGTCTTTCAATGTCCATTCACAGAGCCCTTTCTAATACTTGCGTGGGATCAAATTCCCCGCCCTGGTCCGCTTCGACTCCGAAGAAGATGAAATAACAACAAGTCGCCTCCACCGCCTGCGGTGCCATACGGTCAGCACAACGAGTAGTGAGAGCCCGAGGGACGCCACCGCACAGGTGATGGCAGACAGCGCAAACAGCGCCGCTTCCTTTCTCCTGCGGTCGTCGGCAGACATCGTCGCTCGAGTCTTGCCTGCCAGTACGGCCAACCGGCCAGCCTCGTGGTCCAGGATGCGAAGGTCGAAGCTGTAGGTCGATCCCTGCTGGTGAAAAGCCACCTTGACGCCGTCACCCGTCGGGTTCTTCCCTTCCTCCTTCAGAGAAAAGCCACCGGAAATCACGAAGGCGAGACGAAGCGTGTCGTAGCGTCTGAAGCACTCGATGAAGGGGGTGAGAGGCAGCACCGGACTCTGGCGAACCACCACACGGGGAGACTGAAAGGTCACGGAGGTTTCCTTCAAAGCTTCGGAGGTCTTAATGGCGAGAGCGCGCAGCTCCCAGCGGCCAACCTCCGCCAACCGCTTGGCGTCTGCTGTGGCGGTGGAGTGTGGGACCGCTTGCGCATAGGTGAGGCTGACATGGTCCTCGGGCAGGCCGGTTGAGAAGACCATGATGAGCACGTCAGGAGTGCGAGAGGCGGCGGCGTCACGGCGCGCCTTGGACCGAGAAGAGGAACTGGAGTTGGAGGGCTTCTCTGGAACCTGCGCCAGGAGACGGGCAGGACAGGCAGAAAAAACGAACAACGCAAGACACGTCGCGTGCGTCGATAGGAACCTCTGCGCGTTATCCTTCCTGCGGCTCATCCAGACTCCCCTCTGCCTGCTCCCCTTGCACCGACAACCATGCAGCGATCCCTCCCGACAGGATCAAGACCACAGTCAGCCAGCCCCATACCCATGCGTAGGCGGTGTTCCCGCCACGGTTGGCCCCGGCCACTGCCAGGAACGTCATCCCCGCGGCGACCCAGCCGAGACTGGTGAGGACCAACCCCCAATCAAAGTCGGTTTCGCGATGCGTCACAAACAGACAGCCGAACCATGCCGCTGCCCCCAAACAGGGCAGCGAGGCGAAGATGGGTATGCTCGTGGACGAAACCCACCCCAGACCTCGCATGAGGCACACAACAAGCGAGTAGATCAGGAGGGCGACGACGGTGGTCCATTCCCATACAGATCCGAAGAGGGAATTCCAGCCCGGGGGCGAAGGGTCCTTCTGCTCCCTCACGGCTTCCACCCGCCCCGTCTCCCTATGACACCCGATTGGTCTTCTGGAGGAGTCATCACGTTATCGGAGAATTCAGCGATGTTTCGAGTTCACCGAGCCAGGAAGTTGGCGTCAATGACGGGCTACAACAGCGGCTCTTCAAAGAGGTATGCAATTGGTGGAGCTGAGGGGATTCGAACCCCTGA
>JACQGJ010000714.1 GCA_016199605.1 Armatimonadota bacterium
GTCCAACTGTCTCACAACAATGCGGTGTTTTCAACCTTAACGAGTACAACGTTAATACGAGATCTCAAGGTTTGATATCCAGCTTTCATTCACGTACGGCGAGGGTAACGGCCCACCGCTGACACCCCGAAGGAACAGGCGGCGTGGGGTCGGGTCGTATCTGATCTCGCTGCCCTCAAACGGAGTCACGTCAACCTTCAGTCGATCGCACTGGAAGGACGAGCCTGTCGGAAGGTTACCCGTATCCCACATCAGGGAGCCGTCGGATCGCAGCAACATTCCGCGGACACTCCTGGTCCCGCCATCGTACGCCGCGAAGAAGCGGAATTTCCTCTCCGGTCCCATGGCCGGAGGAATCGTTTCGTGGAGGGAGTCCTTTCGCGGACCTGCCCAGGTAAAGGAAGCTCGGGGGACATCGGGGTGAACATCAGTGTCGGGTTCGTGGTGGCACCACTCAAAACCGAGAGAGCTGTCCTCGCCGACAAGTTTCACCCCAACTGTTCCGTAGAACCAGACGCGACCGAGCTCCACGTCGAAACTGATGGCCACGCTGCGGCCCCTGCTGGGAGGAATCTCAATCGTCGCGCTCTCCACGCTGCTCTTAGACTCCGGCTTCTCTGGTTTGCTGAGGGACACTTCCACCTTTGGGTTGGTTGCCAACGGCTGCGCTGCCTCGCCATTCTTGAAACGATCCCGGTACTTCGCAGCCTCAGCCTGTACTGTACCTAAAGGCGGCGACTCCTGTAACGGGCTGCGATACTCAACTACCGTATACCGCTCGGGGGCCGCCTCGATCTGCGCGGTCGCTCCTTCGGGGACCGCCAGTCGGGCCGACTGGTCTGGTTGGATCGTCTTTATGAAACGGCGCTGGGACTTCCCGTCTGGGGAAGCCAGCAGCACCATGACACCTCTTGCCGTAAGGCAACCGATATTCCGTATCTGAGCCTGTCTGCCTTCGGCGTCTATCGTGAGCTGCAACGCGGGGTTCAGGTAATAATCCTCGATCACCCGATCCACCGCATTGGTTAGCCGATTGGGGACGACGGGGAAGAAAGCGATCCCGGGCATTTCGGGGTAGACCGACCTCAGATAGGCAACCTGCTGTCGCAGTTCTTTCTCGGTAGTGATCCAGCCACCACCGACTCCCAGAGCGACCAGAGACTTACTCGAAAGCCCAGCGGGTCGTGTGGATCCGAATCTGTCATCAAAGGCACGATAGCTGCGCCAGTCACCAACGTAGCACTCGACCAGAACCAGATCTGCTGCCTTGAACCCGGCCACCATGTCATCTCCCGCAACCCGAAGACAGTAGGGCGCGAGGAACAAATTCGGCGATTGCGTGCGGGTCAACACGAGCGCGCGTCCCATTCTCTGGTCGATTTCGTCGCCGCCGCCAAACTCGTCGATCATAATGCCACTCTGGTAGGGGCCGATCTTCTGCCAGTCCTCCGCATACTTCTCTGGAGTCTGCCACTCTTTCGCGATTCCATTCCCCCATTTCCAGCGGAAGAGTTGCACGCCGCGACTTGCCCAGGAGGCCGCCTCGTTGCTCTCATCCTTGGGCGCAAGGATCGAGGTTACGCACAACTGCTTCGGAGAACATCCCCAGTAGTTGAAGTGCAACGGGTGAGGAGCCACGAACGCCGGAAAGCCAAGCGAATTGATGGTGAGACCGCGAAAATCGGCCTCGCACCAGAGCCCATGCCAACCAAGCTCGCGCGGGGTCCAGTTGATCGAGACAGGGCCTGACCCCGCTGA
Source organism: Armatimonadota bacterium (assembly GCA_016199605.1). Taxonomy (GTDB): domain Bacteria; phylum Armatimonadota; class Abditibacteriia; order CG2-30-59-28; family CG2-30-59-28; genus JACQGJ01. Next base: position 1,759 of record JACQGJ010000714.1, read on the forward strand.
TTTGACTTGTCCGATTCGCACCTCCTTCCGGTTGGGAAGTCGCGCCATGAAACTCACCGTGGCGGGACCGGCTGAGTGGGCCGCCGCGCCGACACGGGTTGCAGTCAGCCGGATCGGTTGGCCTCGGACAAGAAATGACCTGCTAATGCTGACGCGGATGGACGAACTGTCGAGGCCCCCTTCGGTTGCCGATTCTCCTCCGAAAACTCCGGTCATTGGAAGGAACAGCGCCGCGAAGATGATCCAACATCGGGTCACGATGCGGGCGGACTTCACGAGAAATGATGTGGTACGCTTCTGCTTCATCCTTTGATCACGCCGACTGCGGAAGAGGTCGATAGGCCTCCGGTTGCCTGGCGCCTATCACGTCCTCTTCCAGGAACTCCTTCCAAGTCGCATGGGTCCACAGGGCGCTTGCTGCGACGAGGTGTCGCGTTGCCTGCTCCGCGTCCCCCGCTTTGTGACAATCGAGGGCTTGTGTCAGCAACGGCAAAGCTTTCTCGAGCATCTCGACAGCTTCCGGCCTGTCGAACGTCGCTTCGTTCAGAGATCGGGCAATGATAGAGCTTCCGGCGTCGAGGGTGCCGAATGTCAGGTTGTCGAGGTAGGGCAGGAGCGGCTGCCACGGAGAAGCCTCGTAGTCCAACCACTTGTCTTCGTCCGAAGCGTAGGGCTTCCGTCCGTGTTGCTCCTCTTCGAGAGCGGTCTCAGCCAATTCCTTCCCCAGGGTCTCTGCCTCACGGATCGCTCGCTGGTAGTAAGCGGTGTGAGCGGGAAGACCGCCCACGTAACGGGCTCCCAAGGCGAACGCCCACTTGCAGATATTCTGGGTGGCCAGGTGCTGCATTCCCTGGTTGCTCGCGCACGAGATAGAGGCAAACGGCAGACCGTTCAGCTTGCCGCTCCACAGGAACGGGTACAATCGCTCGACGAAAGTGTGGCACATCGCGGTCGGTCCCCAGAAGTGGACCGCATCGACCATCAGCAAGCCGTTGCAGGAGCTGACCTTGGAAGACAGCTCCCCGGTGTGACCAAAGGCATCGCTCTGGACGCAGAGGTGGTTCGGGTCGCGAATGCACCCGAAGCAACTCTTGCACGGCCCGAAGTCATGGTCGAAAGCGTGAACGACCTCCGCCGCAACGCCCCCGACCCGCTCGATCCCTTCAACCGCCGCGCGCAGAAGTCCGGCGGTGAACCCCTTCTTCCGCCGACTGCACAAAACTGTGAGAACCCTTGCCATCCTGACACCTCCACTCCTTCATTCCGCGACTGCAATCTCTTGCCAGTCCTTGATTCGTATACTCGTTAAGGTTGAAAACACCACCTTTCTGTTGTGAGACAGTTGGACTGTCGAACAAGTCAGCCGTGACATGTTCGACAGTCCAACTGTCTCACAACAGGGCGTTCTTGTCCTTAACGAGTATAAGTCGATCCGCCAGGACCTCCCCACTCGGGTGAGTACGCAGCGGCCTCTTGTCGCGACCGGCCGTCCGGTGAGGTCGAAGACTGCGATCCGCGTCGAACAGGGACCAGTGCCAACACCCAACCGCTTCTCACGGCGCGTTGCCTCCGGCTTTTTGGGTTCCTTCGCGAGTCACCCATCTCTTTTCCGTCAGGCGTGCGTCCAACACCGTGCTACCTGAAGCAGAGTCAAGCTCCACCTGGAACTCATGGTAGCCGCTGTGCTTCGGCTTCCACTCCAGCCGAACCAACGCCCGATTGCTCAGTCGACTGTCTCCCGCGGGGACGGAAGCAATCTGTTTCACCCCGAGGACCTTTCCATTAACCCTGAACCGCACTGAAACCGGCCCGCTGTCCATCCCACCGAGGTTGCTCAGAGCGGCCACCAGTTGCGATCTCCCTTCGAGCTGGTCGAGCCACAGACTGTTCGGCTGGAAAGTAAGAACCGGTTTGATGTAGTAATCGAAACAAAGCTGGTCCGCAACGTGGGCGGTTGCATCATCAATTCCCGAGTTGAAGAAGGCCAGCCCTCGCATTTCGGGGAACTCCCGGCGAAGGAAGCGAACCACTTGCTCCAACTCACCGGCATCGAAGAGCCGCTTCCCCTTGTCGCCGACCAGGTCAAGGGCGACAAGGGTCTTGCACGGGAACCCGTAGGCCCTGTTAAACAGGTCCGCGCCGCGTATCGCCCGCAGTCGTCCACGGAGGTCCTCGTAGATGTTCTCTGCCCCCAGTTCTTTGGGAACGTAGTACAGGTCATAGACTTCGAGGAGCAGCAGATCGGCAGCCTGCTTGTATAACCCCACCCATTCGTCTCGCACTCCACCGGCGTGCCAGGCCGCAACCACAAAGTCCTTCGGGAATTGCTTTCGAGCTTTGATGAGACCACGCAACCATACGAGACCGCGGGCCTCGCTGTCCGTTTGCGGATAGCCTCCAAACTCGTCCATGCCGTATCCATCATAGGCGAAGCCCTCCGGTACCTTGTAGAATCGCTCAGCTTCCTCGGAAAGCTGGTCGATTGGCTTTTCGGCTACTACGGGATGGTTCGACCCCCAGGTCCATGCCAGCGCCTTGATGCCGATCTCGCGGAGCAACGTCACTTGCTCTTTCGTACTGCTCGCGATCACCGTTGCCCAACGCACCCCGGGACTGTAGCCATACCACACAAAGTCGAGGGGACGGCCTTTGGCGATCACCGGCAGGTCCAGTCGTACCGGCTGGCTTCCCGAATTGTCCTTCCCCTCAGCCGTTGCTTCGACACGGTACAAACCGTTACGGGGAGGGCTCCAGCTCAACGAGGACTCCTGGGTATCGCCTTTGTTCACCAAGGCGACCTCCTTAACCAGAATCGCTTCGGTCCTCGGCCCGGATATCCGGAATCTGGTGCTTGAGTTGCTGGCCGATGGAAAGCGCGGAGTCCGCTGGTAGGTGATGGTGATCTCCTGTCCCTCGACCGGGAGGACCGGTCGTGCGAACAGTGATCCTGTGGCTGCAGAGGATTTGTCGCCTTCGGACTGGTCCCCAACAACCTGAGGAACAAAGCCCATGGCGAGCGCCATGATTGGCTCCAACATCACAAGTGATCCGAGGCGAATGACCTGCATACCGTTTCCTTTCATTGAAGACTCCTTGCCCGTCGCCAGTCGCCGGGCCGGTCTCATATCTTCTTCAATCGCAGTCGCGCACTATGTCTGAGCACCCGCTTCCGCAGACGCAGGCTTTGCGGAGTGACCTCCAGCAACTCGTCGTTCTCGATGAAGTCGAGAGCCTGCTCCAGACTCATGATGGTCGCGGGAGTCAGCCGCACGGCGATGTCGCTGGTGGAGCTGCGGATGTTGGTCAGTTTCTTCTCTTTGGCCACGTTCACCGGCATGTCGGAGTCGCGACTGTTGAGACCGACGATCATCCCTTCGTAGACCGTCGTGCCGGGTTCGATGAAAGTCTGTCCCCGCACCTGGGCGTTCGACAGGCCGTAGTTCGTCGCCGCCCCGTCGTCGCTCGCCACCATGACTCCGCCGCGGGTCTGGCCCATGTCGCCATACCACGGCTCATAGCCGATGAACAGACTGGCGATGGTGCCGTTGCCTTTCGTCAGCGTCAGGAACGTATTGCGGAACCCGATGAGCCCGCGAGTGGGTATGGTGAACTCGAGTCGCAGGCGACCATTCTGCTCGGGATGGTATTTCATCATCTGCGCCTTGCGGCGTCCCAGCGGCTCAATGACGGCGCCCTCGAACTGCTCATCAATCTCTAAAATGAGATGCTCCACCGGCTCCATCTTCTGGCCATTGATTTCCTTTGTGATGACCTCGGGGCGAGACACCTGGAACTCGTAACCCTCACGGCGGAGGGTCTCGATCAAGATGGCGAGGTGCAACTCGCCACGACCGGACACCAGGAATATGTCCGGGCTGTCAGTGTCCTCCACGCGTAGCGCAACATTGGTGTCCAACTCGCGATACAAGCGTTCCCGCAATTGGCGGCTCGTGCTGTAGCTCCCTTCTTTTCCGCCGAAAGGCGAGTTGTTGACTCCGAAGGTCAGTTGCAGCGTCGGTTCCTCGATGGAAATGGGCGGCAGCGAGTGGGGATTATCGGCGTCGGCGATGGTCTCTCCGATCTTGAGGTCGGGAATGCCGTTGAAGGCAATTATGTCCCCGGCGCTGGCTTCGTCGATGGCAGTGCGTCCCAGGTTCTGGAAAGTAAACAGGTTGCTGATCTTGTGCTGGCTGATCTCTCCGTCACGCGTGAAGCGACTCACGGTATCGCCCGAATGGACGGTGCCGTGCAAAATACGCCCCACGCCGATGCGACCGAGGTGGCTGTTGTAGTCCAGATTGGTGATGAGCATCTGAAAGGGGGTCTCGGGTTCGATCACCGGCGCGGGGACGTGCTTCAGGATGGCCTCGAACAACGGGGCGAGGCTGGTCGCCTCCGGTGCCTTTTCCGGCGCGGCGGCGGCCTTGCCTTCCTTGGCGATTGTGTAGACGGTCGGGAAGTCGAGCTGCTCGGATTCCGTCGCCAGCTCCAGGAAGAGGTCCTGCGTCATCTCCAGCACCTGGTCTGGTCGAGCCTGGGGACGGTCGACCTTGTTGATTACGACGATAGGTATCAACCCGATCTCGAACGCCTTGCTCAACACGAAACGTGTCTGCGGCATGGGGCCATCCACGGCATCCACCAGCAGCAGGCAGCCATCCGCCATGTTGAGCACCCGTTCCACCTCGCCACCGAAGTCCGCATGGCCCGGTGTATCAATGATGTTGATCTTAACGCCGCGATAGATGACCGCGGTGTTCTTGGCGAGAATGGTGATCCCCTTTTCGCGCTCGAGGTCGTTCGAGTCCAAGATCAGAGTCCCCACCTGCTCGTTCTTGCGGAAAACGTTGCTCTGCTTCAGCATCCCGTCCACGAGGGTCGTCTTGCCATGATCCACGTGGGCAATGATGGCAATGTTGCGTATGTCTTCTCTGAGTGAGTGTTCCATTTGCATCCTTGTGGAATTGGCTCACTCCATGTTAACGCATTCCGGCTAACAAAGCCAAGAGGGGGGTCTCCAAGTGAACGTCCCTCAGTTGACCAGCCCTCTCCATTCCTCTATAATCCACAGCACGGGTAGGCTTCCCCAATCATTCGGGGAGCGACGATGACTTTCGAGATAATCGGGAAGATTTCCAACATCGAGACAATCGCTGTCGGGAGCGCCATCCGGGAGATAGCCCGTCTACGCAAGGTCTACGGCCCTGGCCGTTGGAGGAAACTCAAGGGCATTGCCACGGTTGCCCTCCCAGACGGAGCGGTCTGTGAGGCGGAGCTTCATTGGTATGAGGCCCACGGCGTTGGGCGAAAAGAAATGAAGATCAAGCGTTTCATGTGGAGAGAATGATGAAGAAACGGGAAGAAGAATCGCGATTTGTGGTTTGCGTGTGCAACGAGGGCTATCCCGCGTCGCTGGAGGTGCGCAAAATCTACCAGGTAGTTCCAGACACAGATGCTACCGGGCATCGTTACCTGCGGGTAGTTGACGAATCGGGTGAGGATTACGTTTATCCGGCGCACTTCTTTGTTCCAATCTCTTTGCCGCAGTCTCTGGAGAAGGCCTTTGCACTGGCGGCGTAACGTTACCTTGCTGAAAGCACTGCTGACGCCTTCGGCAAAGAGAGCAGCACGATGTCATCACTTCGGGAGAAGAATAGGTCTCACCGCTTCGCGCTGACACGCGCATCTATTGAGGGGAATCCGCGTCGTTGGATGTCTCTGCACGTTTGGATTGCTGTCCTGGTAATACTCATACCTACCACCACCTATGCGAACGTCTCGACGGGTGGGCTGTGGTCTAATGCCTTCTTCCACCTGGTTTTTGGCAATGCCATGATAGGCGTGTTCGAGGGATCACTCGCGTGGGTCTTCTTTCGAGCAACCCCGGGTATCGCGATATGGGGACTCATCCTCGCCAACTACTTCTCCATGTTCGTTGGACTTTTTCTCCTTGCTGGCATGAATTCTATCCTTCACCATCCTGAAGCCGAACGTTACCTCCTGTTCCACCTTCCGGCATTGCTCATCATCATGCTGATCGCGTGCTGGTTGGCGACGGTGGTTCTTGAATGGCCATTCTGCCGCCACATTTTGCCGGAGAAGAAGCGAAGCTGGCGCCGAGGTTTTGTGATGTCAGTCGTGCTGCAGGCGATCTCTTATGCCGTTCTCGTGATATTGTACTTACCGGCTTGCCGAATGACCCTCTACTCCGAGGGACGGCTGGAGCGAGACGTCTCCTTTGCGAAGAAACCCTCGGCAGTTGTTTACTTTATCGATCCTCTCCGGCCGGGCGTGTGGCGAATCAGCTTGGACGGATCATCACGCAAGAAGACCTCACCGATTCACATCGGTGAGAGTTCCTGCTCGTTGCATTTCAAGAAGGCAGAGGAAGACGGTGGAATTGGACTGTGGCTCCACGGCTATCCAAACGACAAGAAGACGTGCCGCATAATAGCCACAGGTTTTCATCCGGGGAAGGAGGCGCTGATTGTCAAGGAAGACGAGGATTGGGAAAGAAGTAAATGGCGCACTCAGAATCTGCAGCGTGAAGAGAGTCCGACATGGAAAGCCTACGCCGGCCCCACTCCCTACCTCGGGCTGCGGGTGGAATCGCGAACAGGGAGCTATCACTTAACGCTCTACACTCCCTTGTACTCCCTGGCCTGGGGGAATGCCACAATCCTCCCAGGCGACCAGATGGTGGCGCAACTCGGGAGCATGATCGTCCTGGTCGACCTACCTACTCGTCGTGTCGGCCTCCTGACCACCGGACGCGCGCCAGTCGTGGTTATGAAGAAATAGAAAGGCAACAATGACCATCCCCAACCCCGTTGCTTCTCGTCATTCCGTTCCCAGCCGGAACGGTTCATCCCCGTTTATCCCGCCACCACTGTTCATGATGCTGTTTCTTTCCAGCATCGCTCTTCCACACCAATCATCTCATACTGGTCCGCACCCAAGAGGGGCCTGGTTGGATCGCAAGATCATCGCCTTTGGCGGTGGCGGTCCTGCGGGCGGTGTGCCTGATACGAAGATGTTCCACGACCGCATCAAAGAGATGGAAACCGCGTTGCCGGTGGAGGGGATACTGCTGAGCGCCAATCCGGTTATTGACGGTAAGTATGTCTACTTCCCCGACGCGTGGTTTGGCGCGCAAGCTTTCAGACTGGAAGACTTCCGGCAACAGATCGAAGACTTGCGGACGACGCGCACGACGCGGTTCACAGACAACTACCTCCGCCTCGATGTAAATCCGGGGGACGTGAGTTGGTTTGACGACGCGGGGTGGAAGGCGATTCTCAACAACGCGAACGTCGCGGCGACCGTGACCCGAGAGGGAAAGCTGAAGGGGATCTTCCTCGACACCGAGCAATACAATCAAGAGACATTGCCGTTCGACTGTGCAACCCAGAACCGAAAGGAGAAGCGCTCATTGAAGGAACTGTCTGGCAAAGTCTTCCAGCGCGGTCAGCAGTTGGGTAATGCGTTCGCGAAGTCGCATCCCGGCATGAAGCTGCTGCTGACCTATGCCACGTCCTTCGTAGCCTACGATGTGGGCGTCGGGGTGAAAGGACAACTTCCCCTGACCGCAAGCCAGATGTCACTGCTACCGGCGTTCGTGGATGGTCTACTCGCGGCGGATCGGCTGACGGTGGTGGACGCCTACGAGCGCGCGTATCCGTTCAAGACTCATGCTCAGTTCAAAGCAGGGCGCGACGAGATCAAACAGAGAGGGAAGGCTCTAAGTCGCGATCCGAAGAGGTACGCGCGGTTACACGCGGGCTTTGGTGTGTGGCTGGCGCAGACGGAGCAAGCGGACACGTTCGAGCGGTCGGGTTTCTGGGGGAATCACTTCACGCCCGACGAGTTGGAGCACTCGCTCTCGTACGCCTTGGACCAATCGGATGGGACGATCTGGCTTTACATGGGCGGTCTGTCCGTGTTTGGCAATGACACGTTGCCGGTCGAGTATCGCGAGGCGATCTTTCGGGCGAAGCAGCCGCACGATCCCAACTGGCA
>JACQGJ010000706.1 GCA_016199605.1 Armatimonadota bacterium
ACTCATACAGACCGAGTCCCCGTTCAACTCGCTTGTTGAACTTCCGTCCCTGCAGGAGTCCGACTGTGATGGCAGCGGCGACACACCCAAGTCTCGGGTTTCCATCGGCCGTGATAAGCCCGTCACGGGTCCCTTCTCTGCCGGAGGACGCCGCAGGATCGTGAAGAGTGCTGTAGAAGACGGCCTGCACAGACGGTTCGGCGTTGGCCATCACCAGAGACTGAGCGAGGAGCGCCGCCTGCCCCGGAGGCTCAACTCTCCCCTGACGCTTTGGCGGTGAACGGTCGTCACAACGCAACCCTTGCAGCCAGTAGCCTGGTTTGGCTGGAGTCGCCTCTGAGGCCGACTTCAGGTTGGTTAACGCCGACTCCAATTGCTCCGAAGGTTGTGGGCTGGAGGTGAACGGTGACGAAGCGATGCCCTTCAACCACTCGGGAAATGGCGCCACCGCGAGCACCTGCAAATCCGCAGCCGTTGTGTCCAAGACGATCGGTTTCTTCGGATTTTGCTGCACCAGACCTCGCCCACACTGGTCTGCGAATTTCAGGAAATCTTCCGTTGTCAGTTCCCCGAAGGCAGGCATTCGCCGGATCTGCCATACGTCGATCACGCTACCCAGCGACTGTTCTGCCTTGACGAGGAACGCTGCAAGGCGCGCTGCAAGCTCGTCCGCGGCGGGAGGTTGGGCCTCACGTTCTGCGGGCTCAACGACCCAGGAGGGAGGGTGATCGACAAAGGCGGCAACGGATAGACCCGCCGCGTGGGCCGCTTTGAAAGCCGATTCGTAGGCGCCAAACTCAAGAGACCCCGGTGCCGTTTCGATCTCTTCCCACGACACTTCCGCCAGAATCCATCCTGCCCCCAATCGGGAAATGACTCGACAATCCTCGCCGAACCCAGGTCGCAGAATCTGGGCTCCCGGCAGAGGCCCGATCCCGAGCTTGCTTCGGTAAGGGCCGGCGGGAGGAAGCGAGGGAACTCTCGCCACCACCGTAGATAAGCCACCGGAACCTCCGCCCTGCACGCGAGCGGTCACCGTGTATAAACCCAGTTGAGGCAAAGGGGCAACCACCGAGACGACAGTTGATTTCGCCACGTCGAGCTTGAATTCCTTCCCAAAGCTCAAACATCGCGCGCCCGAGTCGTCGACGATTTCTCCATCGATCCGTCCTCCCACGAGCTCCCTCTTGACGTTGGCGACCTTGACTTTCAGGACTACCGGCGCTCCCGTCGGGAAGATCCCGCCCGGCTGGTCCGACTCCAGCGTGGCCCACACGGTTTGGTTGGGATCCACCACCACGCTCAGGTCGTCGAGCAGCAGGTCCATTGTCTGGTCGGCACGCAGTCCTTTGAAGGTAATCCCGTTGAACTGTAGCGGATAGTCAGGAATCCCGTCATCGTTTCCTTCTCCATGCTGTGCGGCTCGGTCAAACCGACAGATAACGATCTTCTCTCCTGTCCATGCAACGGGAACGGAAGGATAGCTGAAGTACTCCCCCGTCCTGTCGCTCAGCGAAAACACCAGCCCTGCCTGGGAGTTGTCTCCGGTGATGCGCACGCGAAGGTAGAGAGGCTTGCCGTTGAGGGGAGTCACGAGGTTCAGAGTCACCGAGTTGTCAGGCGCATTGAGGAACTTGGTTACAAGGCGAAGGCCTCGATCTCCGGGGCCGTCTTCCACGACAGCGGCCTTGGTCCCTTCCACGAGAGGACCCAGCAAAGCCCCTCCGGCGGGCATGGTCCCGACCGGCTCTCTGTTGAAGTCGGCGATCAACAATTCCTGCAACTCCTCGCATGATCCCACCTTTGATAGCGATAGCGCCGCAACGACAAGGTATGAGGCATAGAGAGTTCTTGAGGAACGGACTGTCAGTCCTCTCCAGTCACGGCAAGTCGAAGTCCCAGGGCTTGTAGCGGATTGTGAGGTCACTTGCTCTCTTCCAGAATCTCGATGCTCTCTTCGAGGGACTAATCAACGATCTCCGGGATCACGCGCCCTCAAGAGGCTGACAGCAACGCCACGCCGATAACCGGCAGGTATACGCGTCGCGCTTGAAAACACCCCCACTTCCCTCAGGGCGTCCCTGCAGCCCGCGCAAACGCGCCGAAAAGCCTCACGGTGGCCTCGTCCTCGATCAGAAGCTCAGGGTGCCATTGTACGGATACGGCGAACTTCCTGTCGGGGATTTCGGTGGACTCAATCAGGTTGTCCTCCGACCACCCGGTGATCTCACAACCCTTCCCCGGATTCCTGACGACTTGATGGTGGGAGGTAGCAATCTCCACTGCCTCGGATTGCAGGATCTCCCGGAGGCGGCTCCCGGGTTTCAGATACACCCGATGCTTCCGGAGAACCGGCCCTGGCGGACGCCGGTGATCGTTTGCTTCAGGGAGGAAAGTCGCGATGTCCTGGGTCAAAGCGCCTCCGAGAGCAACGTTCATCACCTGGTGACCCAGACAGATGCCGAGCACCGGCTTGTCCATCGTCAGAATACGGCGCAGCAGCTTGAACTCGAACTCAACCCGTTCACGGTGCACCGGGTCTGCCGTCTCGTGGGTCTCCTCCCCCCAGTAATCGGCAGGGATGTCCGGCCCGCCGGTCAGGAGCAAGCCATCGATGCGTCGAGCAAGGGCCTCCAGCAACGTGTCCTTCCGGGCAATCGGCAGGAGAATGGGGAGACCTCCTGCATTCTCGATTCCCTGCACGTACCGCTCAGGCAGAAACAGATTCATCTCCTGCCGTTCCGGAAACTCCCGGTATCCGCAAGTAATCCCGATCATTGGCGTACGAGGCAAAACTGAAACTCCTTCCGAGCGCCCGGCGGGACACTCGCTCACTGATCCAGAGGAAACCAACTGTCGTGTACTCGTGAAGGAGGAAGACCCAACGTTTCACGCCTCCCTTGGGGAGATCCAAAAGATGGGATTCTCGGCCTTAACGAGTATCGTTGATTATAAGTGAGTGCCGGGCATTGCACAACCGGAACCTCCGCATTGCGAACAAAACCTTGACTTCCTTCTCAAGGGCTGGTAAAAAGAACACTGTATTCCCAACCCCCGGATAAAGGAGAAGTCATGAAGACCTTGCACGCCACCCTGATGGTCGCTCTGCTGTCGGTGTTTTGCACGGTTCCCCTCATCGCTGCTGAAGACGAGGAGAAGCCGAAGCTGGAGAACCTTGTTGTCCCCCAGGACACAAAAGTGGTTCTGCACTTTGCTGATTCCCTGACGACCGCCACGGCAAGGGTGGGCGACCTCGTGAATTTCGCCACCGCCGAGGACATCATCATTAGCGGGACCCTTGTCGTGAAGAAAGGCAGCGCTGCGATAGGTGTTGTCACGGACGTTCGTCCGCCGCGCTCGCTCGGGCGGAACGCTCAATTGCGCATTTCGTTCCAGAGCGTCCGGGCCATCGATGGCAGCCTGGTTCCTCTGTCCCCTTACCGAACTCCGGAGGTGGACCAGACCACCCCAATGGCGCCGGTGGCAAGCACGGTCGGGATTATAGCATTGGGTCCCATCGGTTTGGTTTCCGGTGCTTTCATTCAAGGCGACCACATTACCATCAAGCGGGGGGCAACGGTCAATGCAGCCATTGCCAGAGACACCGTTTTGCCCGCTGAATTCGATTTGAGAGAAGTCACGGTTCCCGCCGAAACAGGAGTCCCTCTCGAGCTGATGAGACCTGTATCGACCCGTACTGCGGAAGTGGGAGATATCGTGGATTTTGTGGTCAGAGACAACGTTTACATCGAGGGGATTGTGGTCGTCACCAAGGGAACCGCTGCGACTGGGTCTGTCAAGAAGGTGAAACACCCGCGGTCGCGAGGACGCAATGGCAGCCTGCAGATCGAGTTGGTGGAAGTCAAAGGCGTTGACGGCTCTCTGATTCCCTTGCACCCTTACAAAGCGGACAAAGGCATTGACGGCGTGAACCCCGAATCCCCAGGAGCCAGCGTCGCCGCCGGTCTCATCTTCGGCCCCGTGGGTCTCATTGCGGGAGCTTTTGTGAAGGGACGTCACGTCGACGTACCCGGCGGGGCCAAGGTCGTAGCCGCCATCGCCAAGGAGCAGAGAGTCAAGGGCGTGTTGCCGGCTCCGAAATGAGCGGGGGGACTTACCGGCCTTGCAGAATGGAAGAGTGGAAGAATGGGGGAAGGGAAGAATGGAAGCGCTCGCCTTTTGCATCCTTCCAAGCTTCCATTTGCGCAACCAACGTTCATCTTACAGAGAGGGACAATAGAGCATGACCTCCAAAGAGCGCGTCCTCGCGGTTCTCGACCATGGGCCCACCGATCGCATTCCAATCTACGTCGCTGGTCTCTCCTCCCGGGTGGCTTCTTCGGTGCTGGGACGAGAGGCGTACGTCGGAGGAGGAATCCAGCAATGGCGGGAAGCCCGCGCTCTCTGGAACGGCAAGGACGCACACACAGAGTACCTCGAGCGCAGTCAGGCTGACGCCTTTAAGTTGTGCGACCTCCTGGACCTCGACCTCGTGCGTCCACTTTACTGGCGTATGCCGGAGAAGCCCACGGAGAAGATCGACGAGCACAACTACCTGTACGGCGATCCGGGAAAAGCATGGGTGCTCCGACGCTTTGATCCAGAGACGGAACTGTACCAGGTCGTAGACCAGCGCCCTGCGATCAGCGAGGAATCGGTCGACATCAAAGCCCAGGTGGAGAGCGCGGAGAAGAGCCTGCCGGACTACACTCCCACAGAGCAGAGCTTCCCCGAGTTACGCGCGGCGCTTGACCACTATGGCGACCGGCGCGCCGTTCCGGGCCATGGAGTGGGGATCTCTATTCCGTACCAGTCGCGCTCCTGGCTGACGGCCATCGTGGAAGAGCCGGAAATGCTTGGACGATATCTCGACGTTCAAGCCGAAAGAGCCGTGCGAACCATCGAAGCTCAAGCAAACATGGGCTTGAAGTTCCTGATGGGTGGCGGCGACTTCGCCAGTAACAGAGGACCTTTCTACTCCCCCGCCGCTTTCCATAAGCTGATGCTTCCCCGTCTTCAAAAAGTGTCGGAAGCGTGTCGCGAGCATGGCTGCATCCATGCGTTCGCCAGTGATGGAAACCTCTGGCCGGTGGCAGAGGATCTCTTCGGCGCCTCTGGCGTGGAGGCGTTCTACGAGATCGATCGACGGGCAGGCATGGATCTGCGAAGGCTTCGCGAAACCTTTCCACACCTCACGCTGCTCGGCAACATCAGTTCCTACATCCTCCATTTCGGAACGAAGGAGGAAGTCATCGCAGAGACCCTCGACTGCCTCGAAACCGCTAAAGAATACGGCAGCCTCATCGTCGGCCCCTCCAACCAGGTCGTCGCGCAAACTCCCGTGGAGAATTTTGAGGTGATGATGCAGACGCTGCACAACTTCCGTGGTGCTTGATTCGTGGAGGTTTATACTCGTTGAGGAGGAAAGCACCACATTGTTGTGAGACAGTTGTACGCCTGCACGCAGGGCAGGAGTCCAACTGTCTCACAACAGGGGATTCTCCTCCGGCGGTCAGAGGCTCGTAACCCCCTGGGGGGCAGAAAGAATCCGGGCTCCGATTTGAAGGTGAGGGACGGTGTACCTTCTTTGTCGGAGCCCGGAAAGCGTTAGCAGAGCTTCGGTCAGCTCTTGTCTGCGGCAGTTGCCGCTCTTCTCTTACTCTTCCGGTTTCAACAGCACGAATCGGCTGTGTCCCCCGTGCGAAACCCACAGTCTGACGGGGTCAGCTTTCCCGAGCCCTTTGGTCGCCACCTGGAGGTCTCCAAGATTGTGGACCTCCTTGCTGCCAATCCTCTGAATCACGTCACCGGGAGCGAGCCCTGCTGCTTCTGCGGAAGATCCCGGCTCTACCGCCGAGACGATGACTCCACTCTTCTGGTCAATCCCCAACCGCTCTGCAATTTCCGGGGTCAACTGACGCAGCGAGAGACCTCTCCAGGTTTGCCCGGAGGGTTCTGCCTCGGGGGTCACCGATTCCGGTGACTCACGGCCCTCGAGGTTCGCGGGCATTTCGCCGATCTTCACTCGGATCGTTTGTTCGCGGCCGTCGCGAGAGAGTTTGACGGTCACCTCGTCGCCGACGGGAGTGCCTGCAACGACTCGCTGGAGTTCTCGGGGGGACTCCGTCTTCCGTTTGCCAAACTCCATGACCACGTCTCCAGGTTTGAGCCCGGCTCTCTCTGCGGGGCTGCCCTGAGTGACCTCGCCGACGAGGACCCCTTTCGTACCGTTGGGGAGCCCGAAGGTCTTGGCCATGTCCGGCTGCAGCTCCTGAATGGAAATCCCGAGCCATCCGCGGGTGACTTTCCCTTTTTCAATAAGCTGCTTCAGCACGGCTTTGGCGTTGTTGATGGGAATGGCAAACCCGATGCCGTTGTTGCCGCCAGTCGTGGAGTAGATGCTGTTATTGATGCCTATCACGTCACCGTAGATATTCAGCAGTGGTCCTCCGCTGTTGCCGGGATTGATGGCGGCGTCGGTCTGAATATAGTCCTGAGCGGTGGACCGGCCGCTGACCATGTCGAGCTCTCTCCCTTTCGCGCTGATAACGCCAACTGTCAGAGTGTGATCCAGTCCGAAAGGATTCCCTACGGCGATGGCCCACTCTCCCACTCGCAAGTCGTCGGAATTCCCCAACTGGGCAGGATCCAGATTGCCGCCCTTGATCTTGACGACCGCAAGATCCAGCCGCGGATCAGATCCGACAACTTTGCCGTCAAACTCGCGCTTGTCCAGCAGAACTACCTTGACCTTTTCCGCTCCCTCGACCACGTGGTAATTTGTCAGGACGTAGCCCTCCTTGTCGAAGATGAACCCGGATCCTTGCGCTCCATAAGCCTGGCCTCTGAACCGCGGACCCCCGAAATCCTTGAAGAAATCCTCAAATGGAGAGCCCTCAAAAGGGTTGCTATGGTTCCCTCGCTGGCCCCGCGGACCAGTGAAGTTCGGCGCCTCGGGCTTCTTTTGGACCTGTATATTCACGACGGACGGTTCCGCCTGCTTGGCTACGTCAACGAAAGCCTCCTGGAGCGATACCGCGCTCCTCACTTCAGGATGATTGGCTGCTCGGTCGACGGCTCCCACCGGGCGTCGGCTGCTTATCAGATAGCCGGACCACACAATCGCGGCCGCAATCGCCAGGACCCCCAATCGACGTTCCCAAATGTATGACTTGCCTTCACGCATACAACCTACTCCTTTCAGATTTACAGTCTACCTCCGGAGAATTCCTTCTTCCGGTTGGTTTGCATATCGACAACATAATAAGCGAACTGGTTCCCAAGAAGTTCCCGGACGGGTCTCGAGACTCTCCGAAAAGTCCCATGTGTCCGTCAGACGCAGGAACGGAGGAGAAGGTTCAGTGCAACTCAGCCGCCGATCCGCGAGAGCAAGGAAAAGGGGTTCTAACGAGGTGCGGGAATCTGGCGACTTTGGTACGCCCGCCACGCGATCCTCTACCCTCGGCTAATGGAAGCGGGGGGAGGACGCGAACTCGAGGAGTTCGAGAGGTGGCGATCAGACGCCGAGCAGTTGCTTCTTGCGTTCCCAGTAGTACTGAAAGCTGTCATGCACGACGTTGGGTGGGATCGAGTGGTCAAGCGTCGGGAGGTATCCGCCGTCGAAGGCGAGAGGTATCTTCTTCTGCAATTCGGTATCTATCGCCTCCCTGCCCAACGCGAGGCACCTCTTGTCAATGCCTCCGGCCATGAGTAGGTCTTTGCCGTATTCGCGCCGATAGTTGTGGACATCATTGCCCGCGGCCTGCTCCATGGGATACACACCGTTGATCCCGGACTCCAGCCACAAGGGGATCAACTGTGAGACATCGCCGTCGCTGTCCACGAAGATGACGTCCACGCCGGACTTGCGGAGGAGTTCGGTGATTCGTTTGTAACGTGGCATCATGAACTTGCGGAACATGTCGGGAGAGATCAGCGGTCCCCCTCGGAATGCCATGTCTTCCCAGAACTGAGCATAGGTCACCGGGGCCTCGCGCAAGGCTTTCTGGAACATGGCGATGGTGAACTCCGCGATTGTCTCCATCATGTCGTGGACCAAATCCGGCTCGTCGTGGAAGGCATACAAAGCGCGCTCGGCGCCAAGCAACATGCGAACAAACCCGAAGAGACTCGGCCCACCGTAGTAGGTGATCACGTAGCCATACAGTCGCAGGATCGGGTGTTCCTGGTTCCATTGCCCGATGCGCTCGTTCCAGTCGGCGGGGTATCGTCCCGGTGTCGTGGGGTCGAAGCGTTGCCTGATCTGCTTCCAGTCGTCCCAGTCCCTTACCGGCGCTCCGACGTATTCCGGCATGGAGGTCTCCGAGTCCAGTTTGAACTGGCGGTAGGTCAGTCCCATCCGATCTGTCTTCGTGAAGGTGAGCTCGTCTGCGCCAATCACCTCCTCGTCGAAAGGGGGAATCATGCTGAAGTCCACACCCGTGTCGCGCAATGGATCGCAATCCGCGCCCCATTGCATCAGTTGCTCACGGCTCTTCCTCGTCTCCCGTATCCAGTTGGCGAGGGTGGATTCCCACGGCCCCCAATCCATGAGCGGCGGCCGATCCACTGGCTGGAAGTGCATGAAGGCTTGATAGCGATCGTGGGGAGTCATCCCGGTATCCTTTCTCGAGCGGCAGGACCTCGCTGAGAGCTTTGTTGACGGGTTGTTCAGCATAGGTGTGGCGTGATACCGACCGTCCATCGAGGTCCAGGAATGATAGCACAGGGAGTCCTGCGTTACCAACACAAAAAGCAGAGAAGCAGAGACGTGCGACGTGGAACGGCGGCGCTATCGGGTCCCCGGACCTCTCCGAGCTTGGCGTGAAGCGAGGGATTGAGCAAGCCGGTAGCGAGGTAGGAGGCGGGTTTAGGGGAAACCGAGGTTTTCTCCCCTTGAGTCCTCGGCGTGTTTGTTGTAAGGTAGGTACACAGTTGTACTCGTTGAGGCTGAAAATCGACCTTGTCGTGTCCATTCATCAAGGCTTGAACCGAGAGGAGGGCGTATCCTCCTCCTTCACGAGTATACGACAGATTCAGCCGGGCCGGCCTCACCACAGGCACAAGTTGTGCTCCGGCTCTTTGAACCGAGGTGAATCTCGTGAAACCCAACACCACACCGGCTGTGTTCACCTCTAAGAGAGAACCGGAGTCTATACCGGTCGGCGAAGGGCTGACCCCGCGGCGAGAAGAAGACCTGCAACAGGACCACGCGGCTCCTGCCGGGGACGACTCGCACAGCGGTCAAATGCCGCGGCGTCTGGTGTCGCTGGACGCCTTCAGAGGGTTAAGTATCCTTGGCATGTTGCTGGTTAACAACATCGCCCTGGATACGGCCACTCCCAAACACCTGACGCACGCGCCGTGGAATCAAGGTGTACGTTTCGCTGATCTGGTATTCCCCTGGTTCCTGCTGATCGTCGGTGTGGCCATACCCTATGCCGTGGCGTCACACCACAGAAAAGGTCTCCCTACGTGGCGCTACGATCTAAAGGTTCTCAGCCGCACCGCATCGCTGTTACTCCTCGGGTGTCTCATCGATTCCAGCCTCGCCCGTCGCCCGTTCTTTGATCTGGGCGTGTTGCAGCTCATCGGGCTGGCCTATCTTGTGGGCGCGTTGCTCTGTGAGCTTCCTCCGGCACGGCGAATCGTACTCGCCGGGGTGTTTCTTGTTGCACATTGGGCCGTGATTCGATTCCTTCCTGTGCCGGGGTCAGGTTCAGGGATCTTTACGGAGAACTTGAATGTGATCCTCCATCTGAATCAGGTTTACCTCGCCCCCCTGCATCTGAAAGGGCTTATCTCCGTGGTTCCTACCTCCGCCCTGGTCCTGATCGGCACAGTCATCGGCGACCTGTTCCGCAGTGAATCTTTCTCCTCCATCAAAAAGGTCGGCTTTTTGATTGCCGGGGGACTGGGGCTCCTGTTGATCGGATGGCTCTGGAACCTCGACTTGCCTTTCAACAAAGCCGTGTGGACCGCCTCTTACATCCTTTTCGCTGCGGGGTGGGGGTCTTTGGTCCTGGGATTGTTCTACCTCTTGATTGACGTGTGCGGTTGGCGTGCCTGGGCTTTCCCGCTCGTCGTCTTCGGGATGAATGCCATTCTCGCGTATGTGCTGCCCATCCTGGTCAAGATCCACATCATGCAGGAGTGGCGGTGGAAGATGGCTGACGGATCTCGATTCGATCTGGGCACTGCGTTGATGCACTTTTGGTTCACCCACGCGGGACGCTACTGGGGAGGATGGTGTTACACTCTGTTTTACATTCTCTGCTGGTGGTTGGTCCTCTGGCAGTTGCATCGCAAGGGAATCTTCTTGCGTGTATAAGGTTGGAGGTGAGCGTCAGTGAAAACGCTGAGACGACTCGGTGTCCCACAACGTTTCCTGGGCTTGAGACGACTCCTCGGCGGGGCTGTGGAGTTTTCTACGTTGATCCGGTTGAGGGTTGGATCCACCGAAGTTCTGAAGTAAGCGTGACTCAGGGATGGAATGATCTGCGCGATGACCACGACGCGTTTGAAGCAATAGTCAAAGGAGATGAATCTACCATGGGAACTTATGGTCTTTCAACCACCGTGCCTCTGCCCTACGATCGGGCCGTCGAGAAAACGCGTGAGGCGCTGACAAGCCAGGGCTTCGGTGTGATTACCGAGATCGACGTGAAGAAGACGATGAAGGAAAAGCTC
>JACQGJ010000730.1 GCA_016199605.1 Armatimonadota bacterium
ATCCAGAGGGACTCGGCGGTTTTGCGGACGGTGAGGTTGAACGCGAGTTTCGCCTGCTTCCCTGGATCAATGCCGAGAGAGGCAAAGGGAATCTGCATTTCGGCGATCCAGCGAGTGGCGTCCATGATCTTTGCCGAGTACTTCACCCCCTCCCCTGCCTTTTTCGCCAAGGCGTCGGAGATGCCGGACTCGTTGCTGCTTTCGAAGTGATTGTTGGGGTAGCCCCGCAGCACGATGATGGGAGAGGTCTTGATGGCCGGGTTGCGGATCGCGATCTCCACGGCGTCGTCCTGTCCCCACGTGCTTCCCTTCTTCAGGGGCGGGGTCTTGCTCACCGTGTTGTCGATGGCGATGTAGAGGTTGGCCTCATCATAGGTCAGCCATGCCTGGCTCGTCGGTATGGCTTCCTCGCCGCTGAGGCCCTGCTTGATCGGCATGGCCTTCTTCGGGTCAGCGCCCGACCACTCGTCAGCCTTAAGGACTCCGTCAATCTGTGGAGCCGTCGCGGCCTTCACGACTTTGAATACCGGCGGAGGTCCCGTCTTCCTGGCTACAGGCGGCGTCTCCATCTCTCGTACTTTGTGCAAGACCGGCCACGAGGCGCGGCGGTCGTCTTTGTAAAGACCGATCTGCTCGATCGGAATCCTCTTGAAGCCGAGCTTGTAGGCGGGTGAGTCGTCTTTCAGTTGGAAGTTCCGATTGGCAAGGTCCACAAAGTGCGGGTCTTCGTCCACAAGGTTATCCTCCATCTTGAGCAGGGGACGGGCTTTGGCCTCGATACTGGTATCCCATTTCCCTCCCCAACAGACGTTGCGTGCGATGAGGTTGCCTTTGGGAGCTTTGGGGTCGTCGTCGAGCAGTGTGAGCAACTGCGGATACCGTTCGCTGTAGGGAGGTTTCATGAACTCGATTCCGAGATGCGTTCCCTTCTCGCGACCTTCCTTGATCCAGTCGTCAGCGTGGTAACCCGCCCATCCCATCGCCCGGGCATCAATGTGCAGAGCGGGGTTGCAGTCCACGAAGATGTTGTTCTCTATGCTGCAGTCCCTGCCGCCGCCAATGAAGGCTGCCATCGTCACTTTGTGGAAGACGTTTCCATACATATCCGCCGAGGAGAACATGTCGTCGAGATACATGCCGACGCAACCGCGTCCCTCGAAGCCGTTGATGTGGTGCAGGTAGTTGTGACGGAGCACGTTGCCGCGCATCGTCCAGTTGCGTCCCGCGTAGATCGCTCCCGCGTCGTTCGACTCGTAGCTGACGCTGTGGATCTCGTTGAACTCGATGATGTGATCATTGCCGCCGAAACCGATGGCCATGTGCGGCGCGTTGTGGATCAGGTTGTGCGCCACGCGAAGGCCAACCCCGTTGATGGTGATCGCCGGGCGATACATGCGGTTCCAACGGCTGTAGTGGTGGATGTGGTTGTTGTCTGCGAGGTGGTTTGCCGGAGTGAGGGTGGCCCGATCGCCACCGTCCATCGAGATGCCGCCGTCTCCGGTTTCGGTGATGTTGCAACCGATGACGGAGTGCGACTTCCCGCCGCCAATGCTGAGGGCCCAACTGCCGACGTTGCGGAGGGTGCAGCCGACGATCTGATCGTTCTCGCCGCCGGTGATGGTCATCGCCGTTCCCTGCGCGGCTTCGAGCGTGAATCCGCGCAAGGTGACGTATGACGTGTCTTTCATGGTAATCAAGCTGGGTAGCGCGGAGACGACCGCTTTGCCGCTGTTCAAGGAGCGCAAGCCGTCAGCCTGCGTCGCCTCGGGCGGCCAAAAATAAAGAACACCTGCCTGCCGGTCGAGGTAGTACTCGCCAGGACGATCCAACTCAGCAAGAACATTGAAGGCGTAATACCACTGCCCCTTGCGATATCCGTACCCGTGATAGGGCTTGGCGAGGGTGATAATTTTCTTCTCAATGTCGATCTTTTCCACTTGGTGCCGCTGGTCCGCCCAGTCCCAGAACCAATAGCCGTGGACCCATATATCTTTCTCAGCGGCCCACCTCTTGGGTCGGTCGCCCTCATAGGTAAAGAGGCCCTCCGCGCAACCTTTCGTGCCTCGCACATCCACCGGTGTCTCCCCCAAGACATTCGGTATGCGAACGAAGCCCTCATTGGGCCACCGCGCCATCGTCATCGGCTTGTCGTCGAAAAACAGCTCCATCCCCGGACCGCCAGAAAGACCAAAGCCGCCGCCGACCTGGCCGTAGCTCGTGATGCCCAAGGTTCTGAGGTCCGCTTGCATCACTTTTCCCCGCGCCGACTCGTCAAGCCGACCCAAGGCAGCAGGATCAGTCACCGGTTTCCATCCGGTCACGACTTTGCCGCCGACCAACCGCACCTGTGCCCCCGGTTGGGCGCGGTACACGATGGGCGCGATCTCGCTTCCCGAGTCCTCTGAGGAAAACTCCAGGGGGCGCGCGAACTCGTAGAGGCCTTTGCCTACCTCGACGGTAACACCGCTCGGAGGAAGCTTGCCTTCCTTCTTGAGCTTCCGAAGTTCATCTCGCGCTCGTCCCAGTGTCGCGAAGGGGCCGTCGGTCTTCTTCCTGTTTGGCGCTGCGAGTTTTCCCGACCAGGAGTCGTTGCCTTTGGTTGCGATGAAGAAGTTAGCGGACATGGTCGTCGGTTTCCCCCAGACAACAGATGAAATTAACACCAGAATCAGTAGCCAGGTTCTCTTCATTGACTTGCACCTTTCTCTTGTCGAGTTCTCACACGCGAGACATCAACACAATCAATTCATTCACTTCTCTTCGCCGATCAACCATCGCCCCGGCGTCCGAGGGGTAGTTCGTCATAGACTTAAAGAGGTCGGGGGTGAGGGTCAGCGCCTGCCGGGCGCGATTGAGGAGGGCGGCAGGCGCGCGGCCGGTCTTCCTCCGCACCAACTCTTCGAGCAACCGCAACGCGTCGTAGTCTTCCACCCCGTCGCGCATAATCTCGAAGCGCAGGCTGGTAAGCGGACCCTCAGGTCCGGGGTACAGAAAGTAGCCGTCGCCGTTGCGGCTTCCGTCGTTCCACGGCACCCCCGGCCATTTCCTGTCCGGCGGCAAGGGCTCCATGGTTCGGCCATCGAAGCCCGGCCAGTGGTTGACACCCCAGTAGAGAAGACCGTCCGATTTGCGGTCGAAGGTCTGCCAGAAAAGCACTCGGTGCGCGGCGCCCGGTTGGTCGAGGAAGAAGTTCGCCCACGGGGCGGTCGGCCCGCAGCAAACATACCACCAGACTTCTTCGCCTTGCTTGCGTCTTTCCTCAGCCACCTTCTTGTCATACCCCGGTGTCAGCGGGCACCAGATCCCGACGCTGCCATGGAGCGCGGTGTAGTTCTGAGGGGTCGCTGTGATGAGCGTCCGCAGTTCCGGCCATCCCTGTCGAGCGAGGTCGTAGAAGCGCTTGATCTCGTCCAGCAGCTTTGCGTCTTGCCCCGGCTCATCGTAACCTTGCAGGTAGGCTCTCTTCGCCCAGCCCTTCTTGGTGAAGTGCTCGCGGGCGAGGCGGAAGAAACGAGTCACTACTGCGGCGTAGGCGTCGCTTTCCATGTCCAGGTTGATCGCTTCCACCTTCCCCGTCTTCACGTCACAGACGTAAAACGCGCGGAAGTAGCTGCCAAACCAGTGGTCGTCAGCGACATTGAACGCGCTCATGCCGCGATCCATGCAGTGGCCAAGATACCTATCCCACACCTGCCAATCGACCTGAAGCTCGCCCTTCTCATCACGCAGGATCCTCACGTACGGTTGGTCGTGCCACTCGGCCGCGTCGATGGGCGCGAGCCGGGACTCCAGGCACAGGTCAAGGAATTTCTTGTAGAAGTCGAAGGGCACTTCCTTCATGCTGTAGAAGTTGCGGACGGTGTGGCGAAACACCCAGAAGCTGCTCTGAAGATAAGTCGTCTTCGGTAGAGAGAAGTTGTAGACCTGCAACGCAAGGGGCAGCGAGGTTGACTGTCCGTTCGACTCGGCCTTCATCTCGCCGCGGTACAACCCGGCGGGCGTCTTGTTTCGAGGCACGTGGACCGTTACCCACAGGATCGGGAATCCATCTTTCGGCATGGTGAAGGGCTGCCTTTCCAGCAGGGGGTCTGGCACAGCGGCGCCGCGAGTCGAAACCCACTCGGCCCACCGCACTTTGATCTCCGAGGCCGGTATGCGCGCGCCGCGCGGACCTTTCAGGTCAGTCACCCTCGCCGTGACGGAGCCTCCACTCATCCCCATGACGAGGGCGCCGAAAGATTCGCGCTCATCTCGCGCCGCGAAGATTGATACCGACCTGGCTGACTGCAGTTCCTCAAAGCGTTCCTTTTCGGCAAGGTCGAGGAGTTGCGGACGCTCGGACGGCCGCAACGCTCGCAACTGGAAGTCGCCGGTCTGAATCTGCTCCTTCAGTTTCGCCATGCGCGCCTTCATCTCTGCCTCGAGTTGCGCGGCAGGGCCGAGAGTCATGTCATCGAACCAGGCTGTGCCGATGACACTCTGAGCGCGCAGTTGAATCTCGAATCGGACTGTCCCATCCGGTGGTCTCCAGGTGTAATGAAATCGAGTCCACGTCTCTGCTTTCGGCAGCACCGACTCCCAGGCTGAGAGGACGAAACCGTCGCCCCGGACGTTGTAGACGCACGGATGAGCGACTATCTCGGCATCGCTCCGATACCAGCCACTGATCTGGTACAGCTCACCCGGTGTGACCGGCTGGCTCAGTCGCTGCCGACCCATGTAGTAGTCTCCGTTGGTGGTCAACTGCACTCTCAGACACCGCTCACCCGAATGCGCGTCTCCTTTCTGCCAAACCGCCTTGCCCTCACCGGCGCCTTCCATCCCCAGATCCCAGGAGTCGGGTGCTTCTCCTTTCACAGCCTCAAAGCCGGGATTCGCCAGCCAGTCAGGGTCTTCCGCGGGACTGGCAGCGAGGGGAAACAAACAT
>JACQGJ010000731.1 GCA_016199605.1 Armatimonadota bacterium
AACCGACTGATCAATATCTGGGCATGTCGGGTTCGACGCCTGCGGCCCAGGCGTCAATCCCCCCCTGGAGGTTCTTCAACTTGGTGAATCCGGTCTTCTTAAGGAATTGAAGCGCCCGCATACTCCTTTGTCCGTGATGGCATTGCAGGACGATCTCGGTCGCAGTATCGAGCTCGTTTACTCGCCGGGCAAATTCACTGAGAGGAATGAGTCTCGCGCCCTCGATGTGGCAAATCTGCCACTCGTGTGGTTCCCGAACATCAACCAGAACAAAAGGCTCCCCCTGGTCAATCCTGCGCTTCAATTCCTGCGCCGTGATCTCCAAATCGTCGGCCTCGGGCAACTCCGGGGCGGGGCGGATACCGCAGAACTGGTTGTAGTCAACAAGCTCCTTGATTGTCGGACTATCGCCACAGATCGGACACTTCGGGTCTTTCCTCAGCTTCAACTCCTGGAACTTCATTTCCAACGCGTCGAACCGCAGCAACCGCCCGATCAACGGGCTCCCTTTCCCGATGATCAGTTTGACCGCTTCCGTTGCCTGAATCACACCGATGATGCCGGGGAGAATACCCAACACCCCGCCTTCTGCGCAACTCGGAACAAGCCCGGGGGGAGGCGGCTCGTGATAGAGGCAACGATAGCAGGGCCCACGAGTCGAATCAAACACGCTGGCCTGCCCCTCGAAGCGGAAAATGCTGCCGTAGACATTGGGTTTGCCCAAGAGCACGCAGGCGTCGTTGACGAGGTAGCGAGTCGGAAAGTTGTCGGTCCCGTCAATGACAATGTCGTAAGGTTGCATGATCTCAAGGGCGTTCTCGGAGGTCAGCCGGGTCTCGTAGCCGTCCACCTGGATCTCAGGATTGATATCATGCATCCTCTCCCTGGCGGAATCCAGCTTGGGACGTCCCACATCTTTCGTCCCGTGGATGATCTGTCTCTGAAGGTTTGTGAAATCGACAACATCGAAGTCCACCAGTCCAAGGCGACCCACTCCAGCCGCAGCGAGGTACAGCCCAAGCGGAGAACCAAGTCCGCCGGTCCCTATCAGCAGAACACTGGCAGCCTTCAGTTTCTCCTGCCCCTCAACGCCAACCTCGGGCATTATCAAGTGGCGGCTGTAACGAAGTACCTCATTGTTGCTCAACGCCATTTCAAGCTCTCCCTACTCAAAATATCTTTTGGTATTATGTTACAGAATGAAGTTACGGTCAACCCGACGACAACCTCGACAGAATTCCCCTGAGCCTGGTCAAGAACGGCGAGTTGGCTACCGTCATGCCAGAGCGGGCCCTTCGCTTATGATACAATTCCAGCGAAAGAAGACCTCGAAGGATAAGTGGTTACTGGGGGTGTTGTCAGAGAAGTGTTTGCCTCAGTTAGCCGAAGAGGTGCTCGGCGGCGATGAGGGAGCTGGGGCGTCGGTCAGGCAATCCAAGACGTTGCTGTTTGCGGGTATCCACCACACTTTCCCCCAGCCCAGGTCGTTCATCACCGACTTGGACTTGAGGTTCGCCACGATGACGCCACCCGCTGCCTCTTTGTCTGAGGCTGTGTCCAGCACCGCCTGGAGTCCTGTCTTCATGGAGGCCGGCACGTCCGGGTGCGAAACCACGTCCTCCAGCACTCCCAGGGCGACCACCCCCCGGTGCGCATGTTTTGACTTGACGAGCACTACTTCCATTTCTCAAATCCTCCCTGTGTTAAGGTTGTGTGGGTGTGTGGGTGTATCGGGTGATCTTGTAGTCGCGAATTGATTCGCTCCTTTCTCCCAAGCTGAGGGGGAGCAAGCGAATGAATTCGCGACTACAAGATCGCCCGCGCACCCTCACACCCATACACCCAGACATTTTACCACTTCCGACTTTCACCTGCGGTCCCAAGATGACCGACTGATGTCAAAATATCAACACCCGAGTGCTTACAGATGGCCGACTGGTACGCGCAGATGGCCAACTGATACCCTACAGATGGCCAACTGACCCCCTACAGATGGCCAACCGACCCCCTACAGATGGCCAACTGCTACGCGCAGATGGCCAACCGACCCCCTGCAGGTCACCTCAGAAACCAAACCTATCGCCTCGGAAGCCGCGCAGGTCACCGACCGATACTCTGCAGGTGACCAACCGAAAGGAATATATCGTCGCGGTGTTCCCGCATATCGTCGCGTCGCTTGCGACAATGACCTGACAGTCCAAGAATGTCTCCTCACTCCCGCTGAAAATCGTCGCGGTCCATAAGACAATCATCGCGGACTTGCCGCATGTCGTCGCGGCCCTGACCACAATGACCTCACGCTCCAAGAATTTCTCCTCACTCCCCCCGCAAATCGCCGCGGACTTCCCGCACATTGCCGCGGCGCTCCCCCGAGTCACCCCACCAGCTTCAGCAATTCTGCCAGATCAGCTCCGCCCTTTGCCGGAGGACGGTTTCGTTGGTCCAGTAGTTGCTGCCGAACGAAGGTATGGAGAGACCACCCTCATAGCGTCAATTCCCACGCAAGAATGTACCACCGGTAGGATGGCGAGTCAGGCGGAAGGAGTCGCCACGCGAGTTTAGAGAATCGCTGCGAGAGGTGAAGGAATCATTAGGGACTGTCCAAGAATAACGCCGCGTTTTTCCTGTTG
>JACQGJ010000065.1 GCA_016199605.1 Armatimonadota bacterium
GCGACACGCGGTCCAGTTCGCCCTGCACGGCGGCAGCAATCGTAGCCAGCCATTTGTCATCCACCACCAGCGTCTTGATCTCGTCCTCGGTCAGCTTGCCATACTTCGCGGCGACCTTGACCAGCAACGCTTCCTGCGCGTCCCTAACCTTCGCGTTGGTCGCCGCTTCCTTTTCGAGCAGCGCCAGGTAGTTTTCCAAGGCAGCGCATTCGTCGTCTCCATCGGATGGGACGGATCGGTCAGCCTTAATCTCCTTCAGCCGCGCCGCGACCGAGGCTTTGGTGAGCTTGTCCTTGTCGTTCTTCGCGTCCGCCAGCAGCCCTTCCTCGCCGCCGTGTTCTTCGGCTATCTCCTCCATCGCCTGTTCAACCGCTGCGACCTCGGCTTCCAGTTTCTCGATCGCCGCCTGCTCGGTTGCGAAGTAGCGTGCGATGACCAGCGCCGTCGGGATCAACTCGGCTTTATACTTCAGCTTGCCGACGGTGAAATTGGGCTTGTCTTTGGTTTTGCTGCCTTTCTCCTCGATGATGAGCCGTGGCTTGGCGGCTTCGCGCCAGCCGTCGCTCACGATCATATAAACGTCGTCCTGCATGGTCTCGGTCCAGTAGTCCATGAGGTGCTGGTAAACATCATAGGGGTCAACCAATCCGCGTGATCCGTCCGATCGGTCTGATCCGTCCGCGAACACCGCCAGCAAACTCTCCCCCAACTCTTCCACCAGCGCCTTGGGTTTGCCGCCGGGCTGGATCGCCCGCAGGCGCGGGGTGTTGGCCTTGCGCCATTTCCCGAAAAGCGCGGTCACGCTCTGGTTGAAGCTGGTGAACTCCGCGTGGCCGAAGATGGCGGGCTTGATGTCCGCGACAACGACCCGGAGCTGGCAGTAGCCGCGGTGGTGGGCCTTCTTGAACAGCATCGCGCGCACGCCGGGGATGACCTGCCAGTAGCGTTCGAGATCGTCAATGTCACGGTTCGGGATGCCGCCGCGCAGGTGGGCGTCAATGTCCTGCAAGTCCTCCGGCTCGGTGGAGTCAATGTAGCGCGGGAGGTTGAGGTTGAAGTCGTTCTTCGGGTCGCTGATCTCCGCCACCGACACCATGCGCGAGTAGCGGGAGATTTCGGCGAGGCGCGTGAAGGTGTCCACGATCTTGTGGATGTCCTGGGCGCGGAGGCGGTTCTTGTTGCCGTCTTTGATGAAGCCTTTGGAGGCGTCAATCATGAAGATGCCCTTGCGGGCGTTGGCACCTTCTTTGTCGAGCACGGTGATGCAGGCGGGGATGCCGGTGCCGTAAAAGAGGTTCGCCGGCAGGCCGATGACGGCCTTGATGTAGCCGCGCTGGACGAGGTTCTTGCGGATGGTCGCCTCGGCATTGCCGCGGAAGAGGACGCCGTGCGGGAGGATGCACGCGCCTTTCCCGCCGGGCTTGAGCGACCGGAGGATGTGCAGCAGGTAGGCGTAATCGCCCTGCTTGGAGGGTGGCACGCCGTAGTGCTTGAACCGCTCGTAGGTGTCGTTGGCCGGATCGAGGCCAGTGCTCCATCGCTTGTCACTGAATGGCGGATTGGCGACGACGTAGTCGTAGGTCTTGAGGGCGTCGCCGTCCGTGAAGAGAGGATTGGCGAGGGTGTTTCCTTGTTTGATCGCCGCCGTAGGGTAGTCGTGCAGGATCATGTTCATGCGGGCCAGACCGGCGGTGGCCGAATCCTTTTCCTGACCTTCGAGCGTGACCTTGACGTCTTTGCTGTGGCTCGCCTCGTCGCCAACCTTCAGGAGCAACGATCCAGAGCCGCAGGTGGGGTCGTAGACGGTGGTTTTATTGCTGGTCTTGGCGTAGCGGATGCCGAGGATTTGGGCGATGACACGGCTGACCTCGGCGGGAGTGTAGAACTGGCCCTTGCTTTTGCCGCTCTCGGTGGCGAAGTGCCGCATCAGGTATTCGTAAGCGTCGCCGAGGAGGTCGTCGCCCTCGGCGCGGTTCTTGGAGAAGTCGAGCGCCGGGTTCTCAAAGATCGCGATGAGGTTGGTGAGCCGGTCCACCATCTCCTTGCCACTGCCGAGCTTGGTGGCGTCGTTGAAGTCCGGCATGTCGGACAGTTTGTTGGCGTTGGCCAGAGGCCCGAGAATCTTCTTATTGACCTGGTCGCCGATGTCCGGCTTGCCCTTCAGGGCGACCATGTCCTTGAAGCTCGCACCCTCGGGAATTGTGATCGGAGCGAATGGCTGTCCAGCGTATCTGTCGCTGACGTATTTCACGAACAGCAGGACGAGGACGTAGTCCTTGTATTGGCTGGCGTCCATGCCGCCTCGAAGCTCATCGCAACTTTGCCAGAGGGACGAATAGAGTTCGGATTTCTTCAGGGCCATCGTTCACTTGCTTCCTGGGTCGTGTGTGCAGATTTCGGCCCGGTAGTGCGAAGTTACCGACAATCCGCCTCATCTCGCCATCAGTGGTCACCTGAGCGGCTGCGTGTACCCCCTGCGATTCAGCCGCGCTCGGAGGGGGCGAAGCGTCCTGCTTCCAGAACTACTCGCTGACTCGGCGAATACGAAGGCTCCTGCCGTGATGACTGCGAAAGCACGCGGGAGTTCTGCCAAGTGCTCCGCCACTGTCAAACCAACAACCGCCGCCTGTTGATTCGCCGATTTCAACACAACATCATCGGATATCCCTGGCGCCAACTCAGCCACGTACAAGACGTGATGTCCCTCCTGGCGCAACCGTTCAACAATGGGGCGGTCAAGGCTTTCGTCAGCCAGGAAGTTCATACCGCCGCCCCAGCCAGCGGGTAAACAACATCCGCCCGTAACGCCTCTTTCGTAAAGGCGAGGTCTGCGAAGATGGCTTCACGGGTCAGGTGGGGGTGCGCCTCAGGAAGCTGCTCAACGGTCTCGCCGGCAGCCAGCTTCTCCAAGATAAGCTCGACAGTGATCCGTGTTCCCATGATGACAGGTTTGCCCATCATCACCTTGGGGTTTGACACGATCCATTGTGTTTGCATATTCTCACCTTCCAATGTCTCTAATCCGAGCAATCTCAGCGGCGTGAGTGCGCGCCCTTGCCTTCGCTGCTACCTTCATGGAAGATCGCATCCGCGTATGTCCGTGTCAATCTTCTTCCACCCGCCCGGTCCTTTCAACCGATGGCTCTGCGGCGCTCGACATCGGAATGCTACGCCGCCCCAAAGAGCCTGCCATGAGTGACTTTGTGTCGGTTCCTTGAACTCAAGAAGGGCTAATTCCTACGGTGGACCTAATCCACCTTCCGAAACCGAAACGAATACAGGTCCGCGTCCTTGAGTCTTACCCTCAGGCGGAGGGGCTTCCCTGCCACAGCGCTAAGGTCGCTCCCACCTTTCCAGCGGATAACACGCTCGAGTTCGTCTCCATAGAGGGGTGGGCAATCCTGCATGGTGTAGCCGGGAAGTGACTGGCCGCCTTCGTCCTGCAGTTCGATACGAACGCTCCCGGCGGCAGATGTGGAGAAGTTGATAATCAGTTCTTTGCCGCTGAACCGCATCGGGCGAGTCAGAATCTCTCCCCCGGCATAACCGGCGTGGACTGAGACGAAGCCGTCAGGCCGGAGGGTCGCCCTTCGCAGTCGCAGCGTGGCGTGGCGAAAGTGCTCACCGTAGTAGAGCGAGACTTCCGTCGGTGACGTCGGCACGACGCCGTAGGCAGTCCAGAGATTGCGTTCGGTCCAGTTTTCCGGGTCCAGCCCGGGTCGAACGAAAGCCTCCATGAAAGTCCGGTCGAAGTGGACTCCATCCCGGCTGGTCATGAAAACTGCGTCGCACAATCCCGGAGCCACATGCTTCGGATCCCACTGGCGGCCCTCGACGTAGCGCATCGGGAAAGACATCAGGATCTCCGGAGCGCGGAAGTACGGGGTCGTCGCGTTGGTATAGAGATGTTCCTTCTTCGAGTCGCCGAGGTCGACCCATTCCGAATCTGTCCATTTCAGGAAGTCTTGAGAGGTCGCGTACATGATGGCACGGACGCCATCGCGGAAGCCTCGGAAGTAAGCGGCGTACCGCCCGCGGGCGGGATCCCAGAAGGCAACGTTCTGCGAATCGAAGGCGCCCTTGGTGATGACCGGATCCTCCTGCATCTTCTTCCAGTGCAGCCCGTCAGGAGACGACAGCGCAATCAGAGGGCCGCCTGCGAGGGCCTTGTAACGATCCTCGGGTTTTGCCGTGGGATTCGTGTCGAGGAACGGAGTGAAGTTGTGCGTACCTGAGCCGATCCAGACGATGTTGTTCTCTTTCGATCCATTGTACTCGCACAGCCCCAGCTTCGGCTTGGTCCACACAATTCCGTCGTGGCTTTCCGCGTAACAGGTATGCTCACGATAGGTGGGTCCCTCATGACCGGAGCCTCGGTAATAGGCGCGGTAGAGGTCGCCGTCTTTGATGATAGCGACGTAGGCGCTCGTCGGACCCTCCCAGGGCTCATCGAAGTGGAAGGCGATTTCACGGGGCAAAGGCGAGTGAAGCGCGAGACTGGCTCCGGCAAACGTGTCGGTAAGATAAGAGTCGACGAACATCTGCAGCCGGTCACCAATCTCCACCGGCGGCTTCTTCGCCCCCTCGGCCACCGTTGCGACGGGAATCCTCTTCTTCTGTGATTCCGGAGCGGGCTTGATCGTCAAGGAAACCTCATCAAAGTCGAACTCCCCAACGTCAGCCCCGAAGCCGTAGAGCAGGACGGACACTTCGTGCGAGTCCTCCGGCGCCTCCATCTTCACTTCCATGCGCGTCCACTGAGGGCACGGACCGGGCGCTCTGACGTGCTGCTCCGCGATGCGTTCGCCCGTGTCATCGTGAAACTGAAGATACAATCCCGGTTGGCAATTGTCGGTGAAACGAACCCACGCCGTGGCGGTGTATTCGTCGACTGCTTCGCAAGGCAAGTGTCTCGACTCGACCGAGAGTCCATCCTTTGGGTTGTCGTCGACGAGGTGAACATAGCGCTTCCCCTCGTGCGGGTCTTTTGTGCCGAGGGTGATCGGCTTCCCCTCCGATTGCCTCCATTCGGCGGGCAGGCCGGTCTTCTCGTCCAAAATTTCGAAGCCTCCGTTTGGCAGCAGGTTCTCACCGGCGCCGGTCGTGGTCACCAGAGATCCCAACAGCATCGCCGAAGCAAGACAAAACAGCGTAAGTTCCATCATGCTAACCCTTTACTCCTCCCAGTCGAATTCCTTCAATGAAGTAGCGTTGACCCAGGATGAAAACCAGGATCATGGGAATCGTCATGAGCATCGAACCCGCCATCAGAACCGGCCAGTCGATGGTTCCGTGCAGGGTGCGAAAGGCTGCGAGCCCAACCGGAAGCGTGTAGTGCTCATCGGAATTGGTGACAATAAGGGGCCACATGAAACTGCGCCAGTTCCCGATGAAGGTGAAGATCGCCAGGGTCGAAAGCGCGGGCAGGGAGAGCGGCAGGATGATCTGGCGGTAAATGCCGAAGTACCCGCACCCGTCCACGCGCGCGGCTTCTTCCAATTCGCGAGGGATTGACACGAAGAACTGGCGCAGCAGGAAGGTGCCGTAGGCGCTGAACATCGCCGGCAGGATGAGCGCCTTGTAGGTGTCAATCCAGTGCAGCTCCCTCAACAGAATGTAAACCGGGATCATCGTGACGGTGGCCGGCACCATCATCGTTCCGAGGTACGACAGGAAGATCTGGTCTCGACCGGGGAACCGCAGACGGGCGAAGGCGAAGGCAGCCAGGGAGCTGGTGAGGACCTGACCGGCTGTGACCGCCAGGGCGATGGCCAGACTGTTCAGTGTGTAACGCGCGAAGGAGATTTCCGTCCAGACGACATGATAGGGCTTGATCGTGGGTCTGAACTGTAGCCAGGGGATCCAGTTCGGCTTGGCTGCGAAGACGTCCCCGCTCTCTTTGACGGAGGTGATGGCCATCCAGAAGAAAGGGAAAAGCATGAAGAGGCCAACTGTAACGAGACCCCACCACAGAAGCCTTTGCAGTCCCTTCACAATGAGCGGGTTCTTCACAGGTTCACCGACTCCCTTCCGTGGCGCCAATTCAGCACTGTCGCAATCGAGATGACGGCGAACATTACCATCGCGAGGGCTGAAGCGTATCCTTCGTGGAAGTATTGGAAGGCCTCGCGCCAAGTGTAGTAGCTCAACGTGGTGGTGGCCCCATCGGGGCCTCCTTTGGTCATCACGTAGCCCACGTCGAACCCTCCCTGAAAGCCATCGATCACCGCTATCACGAAGATGAAGAAAGTTACGGGTCGCAGCGCGGGCCACGTCACATGCCTGAATCGCGCCCACACCGCCGCCCCGTCGAGAGTTGCAGCTTCATATAGATCGCGGGAGACATCTTGCAGCCCAGCCAGGTAGAGCACGGTCGTCGCGCCCCCCATGGAGGTGGCAATCCCCATGATCATCAGCGCGGGCTTTGCCCAGAAGTAGTCGCTGAGCCAGTTCGGGCCGCGCAGTCCCACCCACTGAAGGGCCATGTTGATGGGGCCGTACTGCGGGTTGAAGATCCAGAGCCACAAGATCATCGTCCCGACGCCTGCGGCAATGGAGGGGATGTAGAAGATCGTGCGGAACACGGTGATGCCGCGAATCTTCTGGTTCAGGGCCATGGCCAGCAACAGAGACAGGCTCATGCTGACAGGAATGGACAGCATGAGAAAGAGCGTGTTGCCCGTGAACTGCCAGAAATCGGGATCGTTTGCCGCCCAACCTTCTGCGCCGTGGTGAAATCCGAGGAGGTTGACGAAATTCTTCAGCCCGACGAACTGGATGCGCGTGACCGGATCGGCGATGGGGTCCCACTCGCACAAGCTCAGCAAGAGAGCTGCAAGAATCGGGAGCGAGGTGAAAACCAGAAAGCCGAGGAGGTTCGGCGCGAGGAACAGCGCTGCGGCAGCAGATTCGAATTGTCGAGTGAAACGTTTCGTCCTTCCACCCCTGCCCGCTGGTCGTGCGATGGAATCGGTCACCTATGATACCTGTCTCGCGCCGTTGTGTCCAATGGCAATGATCCGATGTCGCCGCGTCGATTGTCCTTTTCACCGCCGTGGTGTAAAATCTTCCCCGCAGATATCCACTCGCGGAGCAGACCCCCAGGTGATCACCTCTTGAGCATCGACAACTCTCTCGTCATTTCACTCAGAAACCTATCCGTTCCCAGTTTGAAACAAATGGCGCGTGTTTGCCTGGAATCCTCGCCTACGCGCAAAGAGGAGTTGGTGCAAGCAGTCGGGCAGCGTCTGAGCGACTCGCAGTTCCTGCGGGATTTCTACGAAGGCATGGACCCGCGGGACCAGCACGTAGTGGAGGAGGCGGTACACGGCAACGGACGTTACAACGCGGAGCGGCTTGAAGCCAAGTATGGCTCCCTCGGTTCCAGGGCGTCGGGAGGTTACTGGGATCGGGATAAGAGCTGCTCCCCTTTGGACCTCTTCTTCTACGAAGGACAGATTCCCGACGATTTGCTGGCCCTCTTGAGACCCTTCGTGCCCAAGCCGCCGCCGTTCAGCCTTCCGTCACTTGAGGAGTTGCCACGAGACAAGAAGGAGGCACCTTCCGTCATCTCGGAAACAGAGCAAGCGGCCCTGCACGATCTCCCCGCCGTTCTGGATCTCGTGCGAGAAGGGAAGGTCTCGGTCAGCGAAAAGACTCAACAGATCACCGCGGGGTCCGCGCGGCTGATGCTCAAGCGACTGTTCCACGGGGACTTCCTGGAGCACAAGGAAAACGTGAATGCCTCGGACACGGTTCGTCCTTTCGCCTGGGGGCTTCTCGTGCAAGCTGCCGGGTTCGCCAGGAGGCGGGGAACCAAGCTGGAACTGACCCGAGACGGCCTGGCTGCCCTGGCAAATCCCTCCGCCGAAGCAATCCGCTCCGCCTGGGCCGAATGGGTAGGCTCTGATCTGTTGGATGAGCTCAGCCGCATCAACTGCATCCAGGGGCAGAATGCACGAGGGGCGCGGCTGACGAAACCGTCCTCCAGGAAGCCCTGCCTCCTCAAAGCGTTGCAGGAGTGTCCGGTTGGCAAGTGGATCAACATCGAGGATTTTTTCCGGCTCATTCGTGGAGGTGGGTTTAACTTCGGCATAGAGAACAGCGCGTACTCGCACTTGTATGTCGGTCACCCCGAATACGGTTGGCTTGGGGGAGCAGGTGACTACTGGCGAGTTGTGCAGGGCCAGTACATTCTGGCCTTCCTGTTTGAGTACGCGGGCACTCTGGGGTTGATAGATATCGCATACGACTACCCGGAAGAAGCCGTCTATGATTGCAGCCTCTCCTATGACTATTACGGCGACTACCTGAGCCGTTACGTGGGTTTGCGCTACTTCCGCATCAATCCTCTCGGGGCCTACGCGCTGGGGAAGGAGGAGAAATATCAGCCCTCGGCGGCCCAAGCGCCGGCGGGTCAGTTCACGATCCAGCCAAACCTGGATATCGTCCTCTCCAATCCAAGGCAGTTTTCGCCCAACGACCGCGCCCTGCTCGAACGCTTCGCCAACCAGGAAAGCGACCATGTCTACCGGCTGGATCGGTCGAGACTTCTGCAGGCTGTCGAGGAGGGAGTGTCGTTCCCAACCATTGTGGACTTTCTGCAAAGCAGGAACCGGCAGGCTCTTCCCGATACCGTGCGGGTTTTCCTGGAAGACATCGAACGCAACGCCGACAAGCTGAGGGAAGCAGGAAACGCACTTCTTCTCCGTTGCTCCGACTCCTTCGTGGTCGAACTCATTCGCAGCGACACGACCCTCGGCAATTGCTGCCTGATTGCCGAGGACGGGAAGACCATCGTGGTTCCTGCCCCCAGCGAATCCCGCTTCCGACAGCGGGTGAGGCAGTTGGGATACGCCCTCCGGCGAACATGAACCATCAACCCTGAACCATTCACAACCATGCTGACCCTCCACGAAAATATCGCACTCCTGGAATTCGATGACGCCATGACTTTGCATGAGGTCATGGCGGCGACGATTCTGGAACAGCATCTCGTGGAGCAGATATCGGACACGGCGGTGGTCGTGGATCATCGGACGCTGGCGGCTCTGCTCCAGAATCTGAAACGCAAAGGTTATACTCCGAAGGTGAGTGGCCTCGATGGCGGATAAGCCCTTCAACGTCGGTGAATTGCTGGAGTCTCTGTCGGTAGTCTACCTCAAGGCTATCGGGGCAAAACGAGGGCTACCCAGGGCAAGCTCGCTCAAGAAACTGGAACTGATCGCGCAACTGGAGTCCACCTTGTACTCCGAGGAATGGTTGAGCCAACTGGCGGATGGGCTTGAGCCACGGGAACTCCGCCTGCTTCAGGAGATCAAGCGCAAGGGAGGCAAGATGAGCGGTCTCGCCGTGAGGTATCGCCTGATGCTGCGAGGGGCCCCCAATCCGTACAGGGTCGTTTCCGATTTGATGAAGCAGGGCCTGCTGTTCCCTACCCCTGGCCGCTACAACAACAGTCTCAACTACTGGGACAAAAGCGGAAGGCGCCACTACTATGACCAGGACGATGAAGTCTGGATTCCTCAACCGGTGCTTGGGCGACTACCCGACCGCGAGCCGCTGCGAGTCAGTTTTGCCCCTGTCGATCTGCCGAAAGATGCTCGTCGCATCGCGCATACCTTCTCTTCGATCCAGACTGATCTGCTTCTGCTGTTCCGTTACTTCCATGCGCAGAAGGCGAAACCCCTCAAGTCGGGTGGCGTTGCGGCGAAAGACTACAAGGCGGTGGGGGCGATGCTCACCGGCGCCAAAGAGCGGGGCCTCGATCCTCTCGAATGGGCTCAGTTGCTCGCAGGCCTCGCGGTGGCAGGCAAGCTGATCGTCCCCCAGGGAGAGAGGTTCCATGTCAGCGATTCCTCGAACTCCCTGCTGCAACGTCCTCGGCATGAGCAAGCAAAGCTCCTCCTTGAAGCCTGGTGCGGTCAACAGACGCATAACGAGTTCCTCGACATCCCCACGCTCAGCAGAGAACTCTACGGGAACAGCCTCGGCCCGGACATCCCCCAGGGACAGCAATTGTCAGACGGACGGCGCACCCTCACGGAAATCCTGGAACAGACTCCTCCTGGCGCTTGGATTCCCGTGAATCAACTGGTTGTGGCAGTGCAGGAAGTGGACCCCGAGTTTCTGATTCCCTTTCAGGCTGCCCTCGGGAGTTATCACTCCTACTCAAGCCAGCGCGAGTCTCCTCTCTATGAAGGTTTTTTCCGGGCAGGCGCCCAGGACTACGCGACCCGGAGACTGCGGAAGATGGACAACTGGGACGAGGTGGAGGGAGCCTACCTCAGGCACGTCGTTGAGACGTCTTTGTGTTGGCTTGGGTTGGTCGAGGTGGCGAAGTCAAAGGATGAGATCCTCTATTGCCTCACTCCCCTTGCCGAGGAAGTCTTTGGACACCGGACACCTGAAAGCCAAACCCAGCAAGAGGAGTGCCTCGTCGTTCAGCCAAACTTCGAAGTGGTACTCTATCTCGACCGTTGTGACGTGGCCACACGCTTCGGCCTGGACCAGATAGCCGAACACCTGAACTCGGACAAAGTGGGTCTGTACCGACTGACGCGCGACTCGGTTTACCGCGCCCTGGAGCACGGGTGGAGTCTGAAGAAGCTTACCAGCTTCCTCGAAGCGCATTCAACGAACCCGTTGCCACAGGCGGTCGCCTACTCGCTGAATGAATGGGCGCAGTATCGTGAGAGAATCCATGTTCAGGCGGGAGTGCGGCTGCTCGTCGCCGAGTCGGAAGAAGAAATGCAGCAGGCGGTGTCGGTCCTCCCTTCCGCCTCTGTGAGGAGGTTGACCCCCACTGCCGCCGTCGTCACGAACCGAAAGGCAAAGGACGCCGCCAAGGCACTGAAGAATGCTGGTCTGGAGGTGATAGGTTTTGACTATGAACAAGAAGCCGCCGGCTGCGCGGAGTTGACGAAGGACCTGCAGGTCAAGGTCAAACAACGCGACTATGACTGGTACCTCCGCGGCGAGCTTGCCAAGTTTGCAGAACTGGTTGCTGACCAGGGAGACCCGGTGGTTTACAGGATTACTCCCGAATCTCTGAACCGCGCGGTGGAGACCTACGGTTCTTACGAGAATGCTGAACAAGCTCTGGGAAGGCACGTCGCCTCTCCTTGTCCGACCGAGGCGATTGCCCGCCTGCGAGGATTGCGCGGGTTGCTCAAGGGCGTTACGCTGGCTCCGGCTTTTCTCCTGAAAGCCGAGAGCGACCAACAGATGGATCTGTGGCTGTCGGTCAAAGAAATCTGCGGTCACATTTCTTCCCGGCCTGCCCCGGGAATCGCTCTCGTTGATCCTGCATACGTGGAGGAACTGCGCCAGGCACTCGCCAACCTCAACATTCCCGCGGGAGAGGCGGCCCTGCCACGACAGAAGATCAACGCGACCAAATCCTTCCACCTCGCCTACTCTGGGTACACGCAGACACGCGCCTCGGACTACGCAGAACCAGTTGCGCCTGCCCCGCCAACGAGGCAAACGGAGGAGAGTCTCCGCACTCCTGCACCCGAGAACGTTATCAGTCCTGACGAGTCGGACCTCATCGCGATGATCGAACAGTCCATCGAGCAGGGCGACAGTTTGATGATCGAATACCAGACCCGCAACTCTCCCGCGCCTCGGTGGCGGGAGGTGAAACCCCTCCATGTCTGGGATGAGGAAGACGTCTACTACATGACCGCCTATTGCCCCGAGCACGACAGCGAGCGCCATTTCCGCCTGTCGCGCATTCAAGCCGTGGAAATCCAAGATGAGCCCTAGCCCTCAAAACCCTCTCATCGTTCAAAGCGACCGGTCCGTGTTGCTGGAGGTCGAGAATCCCGACTACGCTGCGGCTCGGGATGAGTTGGCGCGGTTTGCCGAGCTGGTGAAGTCGCCCGAGCACGTACACACCTATCGCATCACACCGCTCTCTCTGTGGAACGCGGCGGCCGCAGGTCTCAAAAGCGACGAGATGATCGAGGGATTGCGGCGCTACTCCAAGTACGATCTGCCCGACAATCTGGTGACGGACGTCCGCGACTACGTGCAGCGCTACGGTCGTGTGAAGCTGGAGAAAGTGGACGGGGCTCTGCTGCTGACCTCGGCGGATGAAACCCTCCTGGTCGAGGTCTTGCATCAACCGAAGATAGCGCCCATGATCCTTGAGCGGGTCGGGGCCAACGCTTTGCGCATCGTCGACCACGAGCGCGGCCGCCTCAAACAGCAGATGATCAAGATCGGCTGGCCCGTGGAGGACCTGGCTGGCTACGTCGAAGGAACTGCCTTCGCGTTTCGCTTGCGCCAGGAGACTGCCGCTGGACTTCCATTTCACGTGCGGGACTACCAGCGACAGTCCGGTGAAGTGTTTCATGCCGGAGGCGGTCCACGCGGCGGAAGTGGCGTGATCGTCTTGCCCTGTGGCGCGGGGAAAACGATCGTCGGCATGAGTGTCATGGAGAAGGTCGCAGCCCGGACCCTCATCATCGCGACCAACACGGTAGCCGTGCGACAGTGGATCTCCGAGCTTCTCGACAAGACGGACATAGACGCCGACGCGGTTGGCGAATACACGGGGGAGAAGAAGGAGATCCGTCCGATCACTGTGACGACCTATCAATGCTTGACGTATCACAAGCGCCGTAGTGACGGAGACGGCGACCTCGCAGGCTTTCCGCACTTGCGCGTCTTCGACTCGGAGAACTGGGGGTTGATCGTCTACGATGAGGTGCATCTCTTGCCCGCTCCCATTTTCCGCGTCACCGCCGACATTCAAGCGCGTCGCCGCCTCGGGTTGACTGCGACATTGGTCAGGGAGGACGGTCGGGAGGACGACGTGTTCAGCTTGATCGGCCCCAAGAAGTTCGACGTGCCGTGGAAGGAGTTGGAGCAGCAGGGATGGATCGCTGAGGCTGTCTGCAATGAAGTGAGGCTGCCGATGACACCGGAGTACCGAATGCAGTACGCCATGGCCGACACCCGCAACAAGTATCGCGTCGCTGCTGAGAATCCACTGAAACTCGAGGCGACGGAGAAGCTTATCAACCGCCACCGCAACGACCGCGTGCTGGTCATCGGGCAGTACCTGGATCAACTCGACTTGCTGGCGCAGCATTTCCGCGCGCCGCTCATCACCGGCAAGATGCCCAACCGCGAACGCGAGCAACTCTTCGAGGCGTTTCGTCGCGGCGACGTGACACTGCTTATCGTGTCCAAAGTCGCCAACTTCTCCATCGACCTTCCCGACGCGAACGTCGCCATCCAGGTGTCCGGCGCCTATGGATCGCGGCAGGAAGAGGCCCAACGACTGGGTCGCATCCTTCGCCCGAAGAGCGACGGTAGCCAGGCTCGGTTCTACACGCTGGTCACCCGCGACACCCGCGATCAAGACTTCGCCGCCAACCGGCAACTTTTCCTGACGGAGCAGGGATACAGCTACTTCATCTACGACGACCCGGATAATCTGCCGAGCGAGGACTGAAGCGCCAACCGGCTCCTGAACTCGCCGGGACAGCCCGCGTGGATCACTGGTTCTCACGGAGGCCTCAAACCGGTTGGCTCCTCGCTACGGCGCTCCCGCTTCGTCCACAGTCAGAGCCGAAGCCAGGCCCAACTGGACCGACATCGTGACGTTCTGGAGGTCCGTGTACTCGGGTGTGTCGGTCTCACAGTGGTAATTGGGATCGGCGTAGGGGAAGGAGCCGATCATGAGGACTGCCGCCGGATACCCGGCTTTGACAAAAGAGCCGTCGTCGTCATTCGGATGTGGTCGTTGATACGGAGAGTGCTCGAGGCCAATCGAGTACCTGTCGTTGACCTCTCCGACCATGCAGGCAAGCCGTTCGCCTTCCGGCATCGAGAAGGCGGTCACATGCGTCTTTCGGCCTGCGTCCTGATCCTCGCGAGACTTGGCGCCGAGGCCGTCGAGATTGAAGACCGCGACAATGTTGTCCCCACGTTCTTTCGCGTTGTTCGCCGCGGCAACGCTGGTCCACGGACTGTGCTCTTCGTTACAGAAGAGAAAGCAGAAGGACCGCTTCGTCGGGACCTCCGCCAGGAGACGGGCGATTTCCAGATTGCCGACGGTCCCGACCGCGTTGTCGTTCGCCCCCGGCGAGTCTACCCAGCTCTGGGAATCCTTGTGGGAAACGACAACGATGATCTCCTCCGGGGAGGCGCATCCCGTTTTCCTCGCGTAAAGGTTGAAGGCAGTGTACCACGGGTCTTCCGGCAGGGGTGGTGAGTACTGGTGCGCCTTCGGTTTCGAGGGATCGCAACGGACCGCTTGCACCGCCACCGCTTCCCGCTCGAACCGGTATCCGAAAGAGGTCAGTTGCTCCTCCAGGAAATCGTCGGCTTCATATAGAGAACACTTCTCGTGGCCTGCGCTGGTGTAGTTCAGTTTCCGGTAGGGCAAGGGATCTTTCGAGAGGTAGAAGAGGTTGTCCCTGATCCGTTGTGAATCAACCTGACGGATCAGCCTGCAGATAAGCTCACGGTTCATCTCGCTCAAAACCTCACATTGTGGAAGATTGGTCACCAACGACCGGACGCATTATAACGCCTTCGCCCTCCGACGTCACGTTGGAGGGCGAAGAGGTGTTATTGACAATGAGGTGGGTGGTCGGAGACCCAGGTTCCGGTCACACGCCACACGACCCCCGTTCTCTTCCTACAGTGGAACTTTGATGTTTGCCGACACGCCGACGCCGCCGACGCCTCGGATGGTGGAGGTCGCCACTTTCTTGGTGGTCACCGGAAGCAAAGCCCGCGCGCGGAATCGGTTGCCCACCTTGATCTCCAGCTCGGCGACCGCCTGCACTTTCTTCACTTGCGACGCGGGACCAACTACCTGCACCGCTCCAACGGCAGTTCCACTCCCCACGCGGAGCACCGGAACTACTTTCGTCATCCCCTCACGCTGAATCCCGCGTTGTCCGAGGACCTTGTTGATGAAGCCGTCGATATCCTTGCCGAAGTGGGAGACTACAAGGCCGATGCCCCCTATCTTCAGGAGGTCTCCGAGGTCCAAGGCTCGAAGCGGAGTCGGCCCAAAGGCCAACCCCATTGAAAAACAAAACGCACACATCAGCGCGATCTGACTTCTCGATCTCTTCCATTCCTTCATCGCTGCCGCCTCCTTCACAGGTCGATGTCGCCGAGACCCGTCACGGCGCATCCTTTCACGATATCAAGCTTCTTCCCCGGCACTTTCGTGGAAATCGGTAGGTAGACATCGATCTCCAGGTATTTCTTGAAGTGCGTCTCGAGCTGAGCCACGGCCTGAACCAGCTTCACCTTCGAGCGGGGTCCG
The DNA here is from genome assembly GCA_016199605.1 of Armatimonadota bacterium. GTDB lineage: Bacteria > Armatimonadota > Abditibacteriia > CG2-30-59-28 > CG2-30-59-28 > JACQGJ01. The sequence goes on from JACQGJ010000065.1 coordinate 15,302, forward strand.
TCGATCCGCGCGGCTCCGATCTTGACTCCCTCAAGCAGGCTTACGATGGGAACCCACTTGTCCTCATAAGGCTCCTCCGGCTTCCATTCCGCGGAAGGATCGTCGATCCTTCTTCCAGTGCGAGCGTAGTGTTGTGACATGGCTTTTTCGATGCGGACCGACCATTCCTGAGACAACACCTCGGCTGTTTTCCCCGTACCTTCAGCATCTCCCGGGTCGAGGGTCACAAGCAACTCGTCCCCGGCCCTGACAGCCGGTTTCCCTCGATTCGTTGAAGGGTGAATGCTCTTGGGTGAGACCCCCGACGCAACCGCCTGGTTGATCCGCGTCGCCACCGTGCTGACTCGCTGCAGTGGAGACAGGTCACCGACGGTTGCCGTGAGACGCAGGATCTCCTTGTTGTTGAACAGCAGCGCGCCCACCTCCTTGCCGCCGATCGTCATCGCCTTGGTGGTGGCCGGAGCGGAAGAGGAACTGACGTTCGACGGCTGAGCGAA
>JACQGJ010000718.1 GCA_016199605.1 Armatimonadota bacterium
CAACTGCCATACGTATGGGTCGATCCCTGGTCGGCCGAGGCCGACCAGGACTCCGGGGTCCGTCTCGTCCATCGCCACTTCGTAGGATCGTCCTCCATACGCGTAAAGGGACAATTGGTCTCTCCACGGCCTGTCTGGGACATCGGTACAGGAGTCGCATACAACAGGCGTTGACCACGTGTGGCCGTCATCCTCACTGCGCATCACCATCGCCGTACAGTATTGCCTGTAGAATTCTTGCCCATCCTCGACAAACGGCTGGTTCGTCGGACGGCATATCAGCGGCGTCACGATCGATCCATCGCGCATCCGAACGGGACGCCACAGGCTGAGAGTGTACCAATCCGCAGGCCACCCGCCCTCGATTTGCAGTGGATGAGGTCCCGTCCACGTGCGGCCTTCATCCGCTGACACATGAACAGAGGGCGCCCCCGCCGGATCGTCGTTGCCGCAATGCAGGCATACCCAGGCGCCATCCCGGCGTACGAACGGTGCTCCGCCGAAGCCGATGTCCAGCGTGGCCGGCTCCGGACGCCCCCACGTCCGACCGCCATCCTGCGAGCGGAGGAACACCATCCGCTCATTTCGTCCTGAATTCGGGTTGCCGAAACCCAGGGACAAGAGCACCTCACCTGACGCTCCCTTGATTAGATTCGCATAACTCTGGCAGGTAGTCGGGTCAGTTTCCGGGCAGGGAGTGATCCAGTGAGGTTTGGGGCGTTGCAGATCGAGTGGCTCTGACGGAGTCCGCGGAGTGCCTTCAATCACCAACCGGTCGAAGAGCGGAGCGTCGTACCATATATCCTGAATGAAAGCCAGACCAAGGTGGCCGCGGCTGTAGGTGTGGTCTTCGACCTCCGCGACCATGATGTCATCGATCCAGGCCCGCAGCCGCGGACCGGTCGCTTCTACGCGTACCTCGTACCAGTGATCGATTCGTGCGCAGATCCCGGGCACCAGGCCAAAGTTCAGGTAGCGCTGTAGAGGAGTGCCGTCAGCGATAACCATCCCCGCCCAACACGCCCGCGAGGTGAATTGCTGCCCACCGAACGGAATGTCCAGTGCGTAGAATCGTCGGCTGTCCCGCACGCGGAATAGAAACCGCGCGCCAGCGATGCTCCGCAGCCGAAAGCGAAAGCTTGCAGTGAAGTCCTCGTATACTTCGTTCTTTCTGACGGCAACATACTCGGCCTCTGTCCCGTCCGGTGGCCTCAATTCGCCCTGCGGTCCCTCCTGCCACGCGCCGTTCAGAAAACTCCACTCTTCGCCACTACCGATCCGTAGAAGGGCCATAGTCAGTGTCCTTTCAGATTACACGAGGTTCCGGACTCATCGCAGTTTCCTCCCGCACAATGGGACTCTCTCCCCAGCGGAAGTCAATCGTCTCCTTGGCTTTTGAAGGCTCCCCGTCCTTCTTCGTTGCTTCGCTCAAGGGGAAACCGGCAGAAGCCTTACACGCCTTCGATCGTCCGGTCGCCAACGCTCTCCAGCCATTCGAGGAGGCAGCGATTCGACTCCCAGTCAAGGTCCATCATGCAGGTCCCACAGATGCACAATCCGCTGACGCGCGACCCCACCAGGAGGTCAGTAGCGAGGTCGAGGTGCTGCTGCATCAGCTCGCGAGCTATCGGCCTATTGTTGCCGAAGTCATGTAGATAGAGGCATAGCATCATGGATTTCCCGCCGGTCATATCGTAGAGTCGGTCGAGAGCGGCGGGGACGACTGAGATCTGGTCGGCGTGCCAGAGGGGAACCAGGAGCTGGGAGAAATGCGGCAAGAGCGACGGCAATTCCGGTCGGTCCAGGCTCATGGTGTATATCGTTCCGTTGAGAGGCAGAGGCGGCCCGTGAGTGGCATTGACGAACTGCAGCCTGGCCAGGTGGTCCGGAGTCACGCCGGCGTCAATGGATCCTGTGCTGAAGTCATCCACCAGGAATCCTTCGATACGCGGATCCTGCGCGGCGAGTTCCTTGGCGGCCATCAGGTGGCGCAGACATCTCTCCTCGTCCACAACGCAGATGCGCGTTTCATCCCCGGCGGCCATGGACCGGTGGAACTCGCACTTGCAGATGATTCTTCGGGCGGAGGGCATCGCGTCGAGTGATTCTCGATTGATCGGCAGTCCTCCCGCCATGATAGCGTTGCGCGCCCCTGTTACCTGCAAAGCCTGTTCCACAGTCATGGTCGATTTGCCGAGTACCATGCTCTCCTCCTGGAGCACATTGACCTTCATGCCCCACAGCCAGAAACGATCCATTACAGTCTGTTTTTCCATTCGATCTTCTCCTTAGAGTCCCCTCAAGTGTTCGATGAGCTTCTTGCCCGAACTGGCGGCGTCCAGATCCCCTTAAGCGCATTCCTCGTTGGTTTTCTCGCCCCATACCTCGCTCAACATGACTCGCCTGCGTTCCTTCTGGGCTATCCGCGCGGCTTCGATGATCGCGAAGGGTTCCAGGATGTGGCTGTAGGGAATCGGGGGCTGTTTCGTGTCGATCATCTGCTTGAACAGGTTGATGATAGCGGTGCCTCCCGTGAGAAACTCGCGGTCTCCGATGCCCGGAGAGTGGAGCGCCCCCTGCCGGCTATAGACGGAGCAATAGAATTCCGAGGTCTGCGGGTACCACCTGTGGTCGGTGTTCATCACAATGGCCTGCCGACCGTCAGGATAGTGCAAAAGGATATGCTCCAGTCGGTAGTCTCGGCTCGCACGGTTCCAATGCCCGATAGCTGGATCCGGGGTCGCGCCCATGCACTCCACCGACTCCACGCCAAAACCGAACATGGCTAAGGCCAGAGCCAAGCCATGCCCGACGGCGCCATTCGTGAATCCCACTCCTTTGACTGTAAGAAAACCGGGCTGTCCGATTTCCTCAAATCTCCGCCGGAAGAAGTCGCCTACGGCGGTGTAGCTCAGAAGCGAAGCGTTCATCAACGGCGTCTTGTAGGCTTGTGCCAGACGGACCATTTCAAGAGCATCGGCCAGCGTGGCGGCAAACGGCTTGTCCACGAACAAGGGAATGCCGCTCTCGAGAAAGGGTTTCGCCAGCGCCAAATGGTCGGCCCCGTCCTTGGGACTGCTGGAGTCGGCAATGAACGCACCGTCAATATCCCTGACCGTTTCCTCGATGCTGTGGCAGACCTCCGGCTTGGTGACGAACGTTTCAGAAAAGGCAACCGCGCGTCCAGGATAGGTTCCGTATTGCAGCAG
>JACQGJ010000719.1 GCA_016199605.1 Armatimonadota bacterium
AGTTTGAGAAGCAGTTGGACGACTATGGACACAAACCCGACTGGTGGTACTGCAACCAGAACGAGTATGCCGCGTATCGCTATCAGTTTCTTCACAGCAGTCTGGGCGCGCGGTTGCGGAAGGGGAGGTCTCTGCGCTTCACGTTGGTGCGTCCGGTGCTGCTCGACCTCAACGATCCCGTTCCCATCACTCTGGAGGTCAGTGGCGTGCCGAGGGGGGAGATCGCCGGTATCCAGTGCGTGACCGCCGCTTGCTCCCCTTCGGTTCGCGACGCTGGTCCATTCCTTTTCTCTCTTGCCCACGATCGCAACCAGGCGCTGCCAAAGAAGGTTGGCATGGTCCCGCCGAACACGCAGAATCGCGCAGCACTCAATGACAACGATACGGACGTGGACTTTGCAGGACTGAAGTCCCTGCTCCATTTCCATGAGGGGAAACTGCACCTCATGCTGGACAACCAGAGCGGCGAGAAGCTCACCAATCTTCGGGTGACCTATCGTCTTCCGCTGGCGTGGAAGGATGGAGTCGTCCATCGCAGACTGAAGGATCTGCCGCCGGGACCGACGAGAGAGGACGTTCTGGCTCCCACCATGCGCACCGACGACTACAAGTTCACCTCGGGTTTGCACTTCTTCATTGCGCAGATCGACTTCGTGCGGAACGGAGAGCCTGGACGGCTGTATGCGTCCTGTCACTGGAAGAACGAGAAGGTAGACGCGTCATATCCGCAGGGCGGGTTCCTGCGAATCGGCCCGATCAGCCCGAAGCAGTTCGATGGAGGCCGCGTTGTCAGCGACCTCAAAGCGGGGAAGATTCAGACGCAGCCGTGGATATTGAACGACGACAGCCGGCTCGAATGGCAGGCGGACGACAGCGCCTTCCTGTCGCCCTACATTGATGTCGAACTTATCCGCCTCAACGGACTCTGGTGGCAGAAGGAACCGGGCGTCTATGTGTTGCAGACCGATCTGCACTCCGACCGCCAGCAGCAGGTCGAGTTTTACTTTCTGCGCGGGGCCTATCAGGCGATGGTCCTCAATGGCGAAGAAGTCTCGGGAAAACCGGTAGTACAATTGCGGGAGGGCGATAACCCGTTGTTCCTGATCTGTGGGGCGAGTACCGGCGCCTTTCTGCGAGTGCTGAAACCTGGCACGCAGGAGCGAGTGACCGACATTCGTTTCGTCATGCCGCAAGTAGCGCCGGGCGGCGAAGCGTATCTGTGCTCAACTCCTGGACCTCCAAACCGCAAGTCCCTGACCGGGAAATGGCGAGTGAAGCTGACGGAGAAGTTGCCGCCGAGTCCTTCGATCCAGTCGCCCCACCCCGACCCCGGATTGAGGCCGGAGGTGAAGCTCCTGCTTGCCGCCGACTTTGATGATTCAACCTGGGACGAACTGGAGGTCCCCAAACGCTGGAAAGACTACCCCGGCGATTGGCCTGATGTGGATGGGGAAGCAGTCTACCGCCGAATTCTGTCCATCCCCGTGGAATGGTCGGGCAAGGACCTTATTCTCTCTCTCGGCCCGATTGACGACTTCGACGATGCCTACTTCAACGGCGTCCCCGTAGGCCACACCGACAGGACCGTACCCAACTTCTATTCTGCGCCGCGGCTCTACACGATCCCCGCGCCTCTCGTGAAGCCGGGGAGGAACGTCATCGCCGTGCGAATCTTCGATCACTTTGGAGATGGGGGATTTGTGGGAGAGCGGCTGGAGATGTATGTCGCTCCGCGAGAGTGAGTGTATAAGGAAGACGTCGGACATGAGAAACGGTACCGGATCTCCTCCAGCAGAGCGCGTACGGAGGAATGAGCGGGAAGAGAGTCGGATCAATCTCGGGATATGCGCTTACGGGCTCGCCTATTCGTGCGGGTTCGTTGGCCGCAACACTGCTCGGGCAAATCCCAAACAGCTCACCTGCTTTGATCTGCTCGATCTGGCTGCTCGGCTGCGGCTCTCCTCGGTCGAGATTCCTCGTGGTATGGCTCCCGGTGGCGACCAGCGAACTACCGAAGCGCTGCGCTCCCATGCTGAGGCTCTCCACCTGGAACTGGTTGTGGCCGGTGGAAGTGTGTCCGTAGAAGCGCTGACCGAAGACATGGATTTCGCACAGGCAGTGGGGGCCTCCGTCGTGCGGTGCGTCTTGAGTGGTGTTCTCTGTGGCGATCGCCGATCTGTCGGCGGGTTGGAGGGATGGCGACAGATCCTGCTAAAGGCTTCGGTGGATCTGAAGGCAATTGCTCATATCGCGGAAGACATGGGCCTTCGCCTTGGGGTCGAAGATCACCAGGACGCAACCGGCGAGGATCTGGTCTGGCTGTGCGACCGCGTGGACAGCCCGGCGGTCGGGATCACTTTCGACACGGGGAACCCCCTCGCCGTGTGTGAAGACCCTGTTGACTTCGCCCGGCGTGCCCTTCCGTATCTTGTCAACGTTCACTTGAAGGATTACCGCCTGTTCGGCACCCCCTCGGGATTTCGGTTGGTCCACTGTCCTATCGGCGCGGGCGTGGTGAACTTCACCGATCTCTTTGCTTTGCTGGAGGAACGCCCCGAGGTCCCACGGAATATCGAAATGGCGGCACTGACAGCGAGGCACATCCGCTTGCTCGACGAGGACTATTGGGAAGGATATCCCGTGAGGGACGTGAGATCGGTCCTGCCTGTCTTGCGACTCTGGCATGATCGACAGGAGAGCGGTGAGTGGCGGACACCGTGGGAAACAAGTGTGGAGGGAGAACTGGTGGAGTGGGAGTTGGAGCGGCTGAAGGAGAGCGTGGCCCGGATGCGTTCGCTGCTTGAAAGCAGGCGCGAGCCGGAGGCTCCCGGAAATTCATTATCGGAGGTATAGCCGTGAGTGAAATCAACGTCTTGGATTTGTTCCGTCTGGACGGTCGTGTCGCCTTGGTCACAGGAGGATCCACCGGCCTGGGGCGCTCGATCGCTTTGGGGCTGGCGCAGGCGGGAGCGACGACGATCCTGTGTGCGCGGCATTTCGACTCCTGTGAGGAGGCGGCAGCCGACATTGCCTCACAAACTGGCCGGCAAAGCTTTGCCGTGGCTGCCGATGTCACGCGAGAGGAGGACGTCGCGCGACTGATGGAAACGGCGATGGAGAAGTGCGGACAGGTAGACGTTCTGGTCAACAATGCCGGAGTCAACATTCGCCACCCCATTGAGGAGTTTAGTCTCGAGGAGTGGCGCACAGTCGTGGACGTGAACCTGACTGGGACGTGGCTGTGTTGCCGTGCTGCAGCGCCGATTATGAAACGGCAGGGCAAAGGCTCGGTGATCAACATGGGCTCCGCACTCAGCGGGATCGGTTTGGCAGACCGTTCCCCCTACTGTTCTGCGAAGACCGCGGTCCTCGGCTTGACTCGGACTTTGGCCCTGGAGTGGGCTGCCTCCGGTGTGCGGTGCAATGCGATCTGCCCGGGTCCCTTTTTGACAGAGATGAACCGACCACTCTTGGAGCAGCCTGAGAAAGCCCAGGCGCTGGTCCGGCAGACGGCACTCAATCGCTGGGCAGAGATGCACGAGATACGAGGGGCAGCTCTGTTTCTCGCCAGCGACGCCTCCAGTTACGTTACGGGGGCGTCTTTGTTTGTGGACGGCGGCTGGACGGCTGGATAGGAGGCGTGAGGGGACAGACAGGCTGTGGATCGGGGCCGATCCCTGCTGTGCGGAAGGCGATGGAAGTGGATACACAGGAGGAGTGATGGAATTACTGAGTCCAAAACTGAAAGGCCGTGTTGCTCTCGTGACCGGCAGCGGGCGCGGACTTGGCCGGGCCTATGCCTTGCGGCTCGCGCGGTTAGGGGCAGATATTGTGGTCAATGATGTCCGTCTCGACGCGGCGAAGGAGTTCCATGAAGAGTTGACAGCAGCGACGGTTATGGACGAATGCCGGGCCTTCGGCGTGCGGTCCATCGGCATTGAAGCCGATGTGACCGACAGGCAACAGGTCGGGGCGATGGTGGAGCGAGTCGTGGAAGAGCTTGGCTCGATAGACATCCTCATCAACAATGCCGGAGGGATGCTCCGACCCGTCGAGAACAGCTTCGCCGCGTCCATGCCTGAGGAGGACCTCCGGGCCATCGTCGACCTCAATCTGATGAGCGCGATCTTCTGCTGCCAGGCGGCGGCAGCGGTCATGATGCGTCGTCGTTGGGGGCGGATTGTCAACGTGTCCTCGCAAGCCGGGGTGCGCAGTGGCGGCGGTGGATTCGTGAACTACGGGATGGCGAAGGCGGGGGTCATCCATTACACCCGTTGCCTTGCCGCGGAACTGGGCCCCCACGGCATCAATGTCAACTGCATCGCTCCCGCACTGATCCGAACCAGTCGCGCGACGGCTCAGTTCCCTCAGCGTGAACAGGCGGCGGAGCAAATCCCACTTCGCCGACTGGGAGACCCGGAAGACTGCGCCAAGGTCGTCGAGTTCTTCTGCACCGATCTGTCTGACTATGTCACGGGTCAATGCCTCGCTGTGTGTGGCGGACTGGTTCTGTCCCCAACGTAGCGAGGGGGACATGGACGAGCCGGCCCCAGGACAACGGTCCCGTCCGTCCCCTTCGGCCCCAGAGTCAATGCTACAGGCGGTTGTATATTGGGTTCTCCGTAGGCCCCGATCATTCATCCTGTAAAAAGATGCTCAAAAAAACCTTGACGGAATCAAGGAGCGCGTCAAGACTATCACCACGTTCCAACGTAAGCCACAAGGAGGCGAGTTTTCTATGAGACAGGGTAAAGCTGGTTTCACTCTCATTGAGCTGCTGGTGGTGATTGCAATCATTGCGATCTTAGCAGCCATTCTATTCCCGGTATTCGCGAAGGCCAGGGAGAAGGCTCGGCAGGCTTCCTGCCAGTCGAACCTGAAGCAAATTGCGACCGCCACTCTCATGTATTGCCAGGACTATGACGAAAAGGCAATGGTCCATCGCTGTTCCGGAACAAGCCAGGGCGCGCCGCCCTGCTACCACGAACAGGTCTCCTCGTACATGAAGAACACGCAACTCTGGGTGTGTCCGTCCAAATCGGCCTCGCGCAGTTGCGTCTCCGTGAACCCGAAAAGCTACGGCTTCAATATCCTCACTCAATCGAGGGGCCTCGCCGAAATCCGGCAACCGGCTGAGTGCGCCATGACTTCAGAAACCATCTGTTCCATTGGGTACTTCACCAGCCAGAAAGTCTGCGCTTGCCCGACTGACGGCCGTCTGAATCTGACGGCCCACAACGACGGCCTGAATGCGGCCTTCTGGGACGGCCACGTAAAGTGGTTCCAGGGAAGGAAGTTCCACGACACGGCCAGCTACTTCACCCCGTAGGGGAGTCACGCGACCCGTAGAGCCGAGTCTGGTACTTTCTCGTCTGCAAACTGCTGAGTCGAGTTGCATCCAAGGCTAAAGCCACCGACTCAAGTTCTTCCAAAGCCCGCCCTTTCTCCTCACGGAGCAGAGAGCGGGCTTTTGCCTTTTGTGGGAACGCAAATCAAGTTTGCAGACACAAGAAAACGTGCTAACCATGCTCTTGTGGATGGACACGTCAAATGGCTGAAGCTGAGGGGCGGTGTTCAGGGCAACAACGATGGCAGCCGGTGGTGTCGTTTAGCAGGCTAAGCTCACCCAGTTAAGTTGGGTGTTCAGGCGGCCTTTTATCGGTCCCCGTGGATTGTGCTCGGGACAACCAACGGAAGCCGACGAAACGACACGGTATGGTTTTTTCTTTTTCCCCTGTTTACATTTTTCAATGAGTGGGTATAATTGGCCGTAGCATTCTATCCCCCAAGGGAGGGAAACCACATGAAGATGAGCTTCGGTCGGTTTCAACTCACGGCACTCGTGATCCTCGTATGCACCGCCTCAGTGGGTCTCAGTGCTCCGCGATCACATTCCCATAAGCAAAAAGCGAACAGGAAAAATCTCCGCGCCCCCCGTTCGTCCCACCAGCGCGTAGTCACACCCGCCAAATCCCCAACAAGGGCGGTCGGTGGAGCTAAACCGCTGGCGTCAGGAGGAGGCCCGGCGTCCGTGGGGGTTCCCTACAAACCCAGTCAGTATCCAAACGTCATGGTTCGCAGCGTTCCCTCCGATAACTCGAAACAACCTACCCGTACACAGCCGGGTTGGATCTATGTCAAACCGGGAGCCGCGAGACCGGCATCGCCCCCAACGACGTTTTCTCATCCGAAGACTGTTCCGGGTAAGACCGACGCCGGAGGCGTTATCATGTATGCCGACAGGAGTCGCTTCCCGCGAGAGACAGCCACCGTCTCGCGAACGGGGGTTCGCGTGACTTGCGGCAAGGATGATCCCAAACACCCGGGCAAAGCCACCGGTAAACTTTACTCTGCTCCAGCCAAGCGCCATTAGTGACGCGTTCCAGATCGAAACGGGAGGACTCGACCATGTTCGTATCTCAAATAGAGGACAGAAAATTATCGAAGGTCCGTGCGGGTGGGTGCGTCAAAGCCGTGGCGGTGTTTGTGGCTGCTGTCGCGCTGTGGCTGCCTCGTCCGGCCATGGCGGTGACCATTAACATCACGTACACGGATAGCAGCGGGGAAGGGTTCAACGACGCGACTCTGGGAGCGGAGCGCAAGGCGGCTTTCGAAGCGGCTGTCAGTCAGTGGTCCCAGACCCTTGATGGCAACGTTGACGTAACGGTGAGCGTGTCCTTTGATCCGATGGGAGGCAACTCTTTCGGTGCCATTCTGGGTGCGGCCGGCGCTAACAGCTTTGCGAAGGACTTTACCGGGGCGCCCAAATCCGGTGTACAGTATCCCGCCGCCCTGGCCAACCAGTTCGCGGGAACGGACTTGGATACGAGTGACGTTGATATCACCGCCTTCTTCAATAGTGACGTGGACAACGATAGTGTGCTGGGCAGCATGGATTTCTACTACGGGACCGACGGCAATAACGGTAATGACATCGACTTTTTCACTGTGGTTTTGCACGAAATGGGACATGGCCTGGGGTTTATCGCGCTGGTCGAGTCAGACGGCACTTTCTTCGGAGGTGATCCCGCTATCTTTGATACATTCCTGGCTGATGGCTCCGATTCCAATGCTAAAGTGTTGACCGGCAAAAGCGACTCAGAACGGGCTGCCGACGTGATCGGAGGGTCTCTTTACTTCAACGGCGCCAACACCTTCAAAGCCGGCAACAGCAATAATGCAAAGCTTTACGCTCCGGACCCCTATGAGCAAGGCTCAAGTACTTCCCACGTGGACGAAGACACGTACTCGGGATCGGATGAGTTGATGACACCCTTCTCCTCAGGAACCACCCACGAAGTCGGCCCCATTGCCACCGCCATCTTTGAAGACCTGGGATGGAAGTTCTCCAACACTTCCACGGGCAGCGCCACCAAACTGGGCTTCAAAGTCCAGCCCAGTGATGCTACCGCAGGGAGCGTGATTTCTCCGGCGATCGAAGTCGAGGTTCAGGACAGCGCGGGCAAGGTAGTGACGACCGCAAAGGACACCGTGACCTTGGCGATTTCGACCAACCCGAGCAACGGAAAGCTGAGCGGCACTATCTCCAGGGCGGCGGTCAACGGCGTCGCAAAGTTCGACGATCTATCCATCGACATTTCGGGTAACGGGTACAAACTGAAGGCTACCTCCGGATCGCTTACCGATGCCACCAGCAACGCTTTCAACATTACCGATTCTTCCACCACCTCCGACGAGGCCGACTTGCTCATCAAAAAAGGCAGCGACTCCGACTCCGCGTATGCGATTGACAATACGTACCAGACCTCGCCTTCCGGAACTCAGATTGAAACTCAGAATGTGACTGCCGGCGGCGCCGCAACGTTTGATGTCAAGGTGGAGAATGACGCTGACGCTGCTACGACGTACGTCGTGAAGGCCACCGAATCCTCGGAAAGCGGTTGGACCATCGCCTACAACGTCGGCTCAACCGACGTCACCTCGGACGTGACAAGCTCCAATGGCTACAAAACCGCGAGTCTGGATAAAGGCAAGAATGAGATCATTGAGATCACGATGACATCGAGCACCTCGTCGACAGGCAAGAACGCGACCAAGAGTACAACCCTCAAAGCCTACAAAGACAGTTCCGACACCACGGTTCTCGATGCGGTCAAAGCCACAACCACTGCCAGCAGCACGACGAGTCCAGGTTCAGGCCCCGACTTGCTCATCAAGAAGAAGACCGAAGAGGCGACCGACTACGCGATTGATAACTTCTACGAGTCGGTTCCTTCGGAAGACCAGACCAAAAGAGACGCGGTAAACCTGGGATCCAAAGCCGTATTCCAAGTCAAGCTGCAGAACGATGGAACAAAGTCCCGAAATTACGTCCTCAGGATAGAAGAATCCAAGGCCGCGGGTTGGGTGGTTGCCTACAAGGCAGGGCTGAATGACATTACCTCGCAGATCAAGTGCAAGAAAGGGTTGCTCTCCCAGACCCTTGGGGCCGGCGCCACTCAATTGCTCACGATAGAGATGACACCGGGCCGAGACGCCCGTGGAGAGAACAGCGCCAAGAGCGCGATCATTGAGGTCTTCTACGATGGATCCGACTCGACCGTGCAGGACTCGGTAATGGCAGCCGTAGAGGCTGTCACCAAGAGTTCCTCGTCCGCCAAGCCCGACTTGCTGATTAAGAGGGGTGAAGACCCGGACTCAACTTATGCCCTGAACAACGTCTACCAGACCACGCCGTCCGGTGATCAGGTCAAAGCGCAGGAGGCCAGCTCGGGACTTAAGAGCACGTTCCAGGTAAAGGTCCAGAACGACGGGTCTTCTGCGCGGAGCTACATCGTCAAGGCAGAAGAGTCCTCTGAATCCGGGTGGACGATTGCCTATAAAGTAGGATCAAGTGACGTTACCTCGCAGATTACTAGCAGCTCTGGCCGGAAGACTGGCGGTCTGGCCGCAGGCGGCAAGGAAGTGGTGACGATCGAGATGACGCCCGGGTCTTCAGCAACGGGGAGCAACGCTACCAAAAGCGTGACCATCAAGGTCTACAACGAGGCTTCCGATACGACGGTACGTGACTCGGTCAAGGCTATCACCTCCGCGAGCTCCTCCGCCCTTAGAGCCTCCACCCTGGAGACGGACTCACAGGAGGACTCCGTCCAAGGAGACCTGACCCTCGCCAGCGTTACCGCCTCACCCAATCCGGTGAAGGTCGGAGGCGTAGTCAACTTCCAGTACGTCGTCAGTAACGTGGGAGACAGGACGGAGAAGAAC
>JACQGJ010000720.1 GCA_016199605.1 Armatimonadota bacterium
CTGGCGACCGTCTCGCCGGACATCAACCGCTGGAAGGTTTCCATGCAATGCTCGCGGCTGTCGGGATGAAGAATGTCCATGAACCGGAGTCGCGGCAGTTCTTCAGGGGAGTAGTCCAGCGAGTTCAGCCAGGCTCGGTTCACAAACTGAAATGACCCGTCGGGCGCGACGCTGGCGATGAGATCGTGCGCGTTATCAAACAGATCCCGCAGCCGCTCCTCGCTGCTCAAAAGCGCGTCCGTCCGCTCCGTCACTCGCTGTTCCAGCACTTCATTCAACTCACGCAACTCCGCCTCGGAACGGGCCAGTTCTCCGTTTAGTCGCTGGATCTCCTGAAGCTGTCGTTCCAGCGCGAAGGTTCTCTTGCGAAGCTCGACCAGAGCCTTCACCTTTGACCGCAGGATCTCGGGACTGCAAGGCAGGAAGATGAAATCTACCGCACCCACCCCATAGCCGCGCGGCACATCATCGGAAGCGTTGGCCGTGGCGGTGAGGAACACGATCGGCATGTCGCGTAAGCGATCATGCTCCCTGATCCTGTTCGCCAGCTCGAAGCCGTCCATGTGCGGCATGTGGACATCCAGCAGGGCCACCGCGAAGTCCCCCGCAAGCAGCAGCCGAAGCGCCTCTACACCGGACGCAGCGGTCATCACCCGCTCGCCAAGTTCCCGCAATGCCGCCGCATTGGCCAGCCGGTTGGCCGGGTTGTCGTCCACCAACAGGATGTTGACTTTGTCTTCGTCCGCGGTCGCTTCCCTGAGTTGCTCCTCCAGGTCACGGGTCTTCTCGTAGGTCTCGGCCAGCATCCGCACCTTCGCTCGCAGCGCCTCGGGGTCGAAGGGCTTCATGATGTAGTCCACCGCGCCGAGGGCGTAGCCCTGCGACTCATGGGTGGCGGTCATTCCCTCTGCGGTGATGAAGATAAGCGGGGTGTTGCGGCACCGTCCACGCGCCCGAATCAGAGCGGCGGTCTCAAAGCCATCCATCTCCGGCATCATCACGTCCAGCAGAATCGCCGCGAAATCGCGGGCGAGGCAGCAGTTCAGTGCCTCCTTGCCGGAGTTCGCCCGCACGAGGTTCAACCCCATCCCCGTCAGCACGCCCTCGAGCGCCGGCAGGTTTTCCGGCCGGTCGTCCACCAGCAATACGTTCACCATTGTGGATCATCCTTTCAACGCAGAGACGCAAAGGTTTCTTTGGATCTTCTTTGCGCCTTCGCGGCTTGGCGTCTTTGCGTTGAAGCCTGCCCGTGGAAACAAAAGACCGCGCGTGCCCGATCAATCAGGCAGGCGCGGTCTTTCACCGTGCGGACTTGAAAACAACCCTCAAAAAACGCAAATAGGCCGTGTGTGTGTGTGTGTGTGTGTGTGTGTCGTACACTCCACCTCCACAATTCCCCACCCGATCAATTGGTGGCTCCTCACTCGAAGATATACACGCTACACATTACTCTTGCTACTGCTCAACATACCGAGCTGCATTGCCTGTCACCTTCTACGACGTACTCTCCAAAGACCCTTCCACGTTCCACCGGTCGTACGGCATTGACATTGACCGGAAGCGCCGTCCGACCTTCCGTCTCGGGCGATGATTATTCTAAAAGATCATCTTCTCTGAGTCAAGTAGTCTGTCTAAATCGACGGATTCGGCGTCTAACTGGTGGATTTCGTGTCTGATTGGAGGGAAGCGCGTCGTGCGTGGCTCCTCAAGAACTCCGCGATTGCCGCTTCCGGTCCGCAAAAAGGGGGATTACGCAAAGGGCTCGCACTTCTCCTGTGACACGGAACAGACGCTCTCCAAGGGCCGTCTAAGGGCTTGTTGCAATGCTTGTTGTGGACGGCTATCGTTTCTGTTAAAATGCGAGTCATACTCGTTGAGGTGGGGAAGCAACGTTTCCCCCTCACCCTTGTGGTCCGGGTGAGCCTTCCCTGGCTCCTCAGCCCAAGGAATGGGTTGAGATTGCCGGGATCATCGAAGCTTAGAGAATAAAGGCCTCGACAATGGAGGCAATCCTGACTTAGACTGATGCCTGCCGAACTGCTTGCAAGCGATCCTGTCGTCAAAGGGGATGACCGCTATGATTACCACTATTCGTAAAAGGGGCCAGGGGTTCACATTGATTGAGTTGCTGGTGGTGATTTCAATCATTGCTACTCTTGCCAGCATGTTGATGCCGACCTTTTCCCGCGCCCGGGAGCAGGCCCGCAAAATCGTTTGCATGTCCAATCTGAAACAGATGGGTCTCGCGATGACGATGTACCTCAGCGACAATGACAGTGGGTACCCGATCGCCTGGGCTTTCTGGTGCGGGGCGGCAGGATCCGGATGTGGCGGCACCTACCCGGACCTCAAAGTCGGGCTCGAGCCCTATATCAAAAACAGCCAGGTCTGGTGGTGCCCGTCGTGGAGTGGAGTCTATGGTTTTAACGCCTGGGGGAATACCAACGGCAGCGGCTTCGACTTCGTCGTCCCAAGCGGCGGGGCGGCAGGCACTCAACCTATCATCGGCGATCCCGTATCGGGGAACACCTATAGCGAAGCGGCGCTGATGCAGCCCTCGGACTACCCGGTGCTCTGGTGTGGCTCCCACTGGACTCAATCTCTGAACGCCCATTCTGGAGTCACCGATGCGAGCTTTTTCGGCAGCAGCGGAGTGGGAGGGACAAACATCCTTTACGCCGACAGCCACGCCAAGTTTATTCGGTTCTCCTATGGTCAATGGTTGAAGATCTACAGTACACCCCGCTGAGAGGAGCGAATGGCATGATTTGGGAATACCTCATGAGAATTGGCCCGTGCGTACTCCTGCTGTTTTCCGGCGTGTTGATTGCCGGAGATCGAACCGCAAAGCGGCGTATTGTGAGCATGTTGGCCACCTTTGGGATGGCCAACGACGATACCAACGAAAGCATCGAAGCCTCCGCCACCGCGATGGTGAAGGTTCTGTATGTCGCCGCCTTTTTGTTCTTCCTGTGGTTTGCGTTCTTCTTCTACCAGCAGCACCGAAGATTGACGGTACGCCCCAAGGACGACTCCGCCAGGCCCTATAAAGAACAGGCGGCGCCGGCTACTCCTCAAACTCCGAGCACCGGCACTGCACAACCGTCTGGAGCGACCTCAGGAACGGTCCCTGGAACGACGCCGCAGCAACCCTCGACCACTGTTCCCGGGGGCGCGCCGCAGCAACCAACCGGCGCTTCTCCCGCTCCGGGTGCGACACCGACCCAGCCGACCGTTCCTCTCAGGAAGTCCGCAAAGCCCTACAGTTTCCGCCTTCCACCTATCTCTGCGTGCTATCGCTTGGCGGCTTCTCCTCATGCTGACGCGGGAGAATTCCCCTCCTCGGCATGAGCAAAAACATCTGGGTTGTTCTATTCGTTTCGATCCTTTTCGGCATCTCTTTCGGGCTTTACGAATTCGTCCTCCCCTTCTATCTGGATGCCCACCACGTCTCCTACCAGAACATGGGGCTGATCTTTTCGGTTTCAGCGATCGCCATGTTCACGTTCCGTATCGGAATCGGCACCATCTCCGACTTCGTCGGGCGAAAGTCTTTCTACTCCGCCTCGCTGTTGTTGTGTGCCGTAGCCACGTTTTTCACCCCCCTCTTCCCCGTCGTGTCCATGCAGATTCTCCTGAAGACGACTCGCGAAGCCTCGGTAACAGTAAGGGAGAGCATGCACTCGTTGTTGCTGTTTGACGAGAGCAAATCCCGCTTCATCGAGTTCTTCTCCAAGACTCGCGGCGCGGAGTTCTTCTTTCAGGGCGGAGGCTCGATGCTTGCCGGAGTGATTCTCGCCGCCTACAACACGTCCGTCGCCCTGTGGGTTTCTGCGGCGCTTCTCTTTGTCGCCTTTGTTGCGTTCACCTTCGGACTCAGGGAAACCTTCAACGGCCTGGAAGTGCAGCGTCCTCACATCGTCGTCAAAGACCTGCTGAGTTTCGATCTGACGCCGGGTCTGCTGTGGATCACCTTGACGATGTTTGTTTTCACGGTAGGGCTGGCGACAAGCCACTGTTTCGTCATGCCCCTGTTCTTCAGCAAGAAGTTCCATGCCCCGGAAGCGACTGTAGCGTGGATCATGATGATTCACCGGCTGTCTCTTGGGTTGCCGATGTTTTTCGCCGGTAAGTTCCTGAAATCAAGGCTGAAATCTCTGTGGATTCTCTTCGTGCTCGTGGAGGGGGTCGTCATCGCGGTTTCTTCGGTCATCTCACATTTCTGGATCGCCACCACGATCTGGTTGGCCCACGACCTGATTGGCGCCAGTATCTGGGTGCCGATCCAGACTCACTATATGCAGACCCTCGCACGCCCGGACTTCCGGGGTCGTGACGTGAGCAAAAGTGTCGCCTACGCGTCGCTCGGTTGGGTTGTGGGGCCGTGGCTGGCGGGATATCTGATGTCCTCAATAGCCGATGGATCGACAGCAATCAGTGCGCCTTTTTTCGTGAGCGGCGTGCTGATGATCGTCTCGACGCTTTTCCTGATCCCGTTGCATGAGGAGAGAATGGAAACGGTTTCGGAGACGACTACCTGAGAGCGTGTCTAAAGAGCCTTGACCCCCACCCTGACCCTCCCCCGCTCTCGCAGGGGAGGGAATTGTCATCCGTAACGCTATCTGCTTGCCCTCCCCTGCGAGAGCGGGGGAGGGGCAGGGGTGGGGGTCAATTGCGTCACGATCACGGCTTAATAGGCACCCTATGAGGAAGAAGGTAAGATGCCAGAGCTACCCGAAGTAGAGACCATCCGGAAAGGACTGGCCTCCTGCCTGCCCGGAAAACGGATCGAGAAGGTGACGGTCAAGCGAGAGAAGACCGTCCAGGGGGTCACCGCAAAGCAGTTCTCGAATCGCCTGCGGGGCGCGAGGTTTCTGCATCTCGATCGGCATGGGAAGTTCCTGCTCCTTGACATGGACAGCGGTGACACGATCATCGTGGATCTCCGCATGACCGGACAACTCGTCTACGAACCGGTGGAATCACCTCCCCCGATCCACACTCACGTGCTGTTCCGACTATCGGACGGGGGACGGCTCCGGTTTACTGACAGCCGCACCTTCGGCAGCCTGAAACTTATTCCGACGGAACGATGCCGCGAGCATCCTTCGCTCAGGCGCCTCGGGCCGGACGGCCTGAGCGAGAAGGTGACCTTGCAGTTCCTCCAGAAGCAACTGACTTCCACGCATCGTCCGATGAAGCTGTTCCTGCTGGATCAGCAGCGGATTGCAGGGATCGGGAATATCTACGCCTGTGAGATTCTGTTCGAAGCGGGGATTCACCCGGAGCTGCCCTCCGATTCAGTTGCTCCGGATCAGGTGAGGAAACTGAAGGCCGCAATTCGCAAGATCCTGAACCGCGCCATCAAGCTGTGTGGGACGACCATGCGGGACTTCCGCACGGGGACCGGTGGCTATGGCGGGTATCAAAACGAGTTCCGGGTATACGGCAGGGAGGGCAAGCCCTGCCCTCGGTGCCAGACTTCCATTGTGAAAACCCGATTGGGCAACCGAGGCACCTACTTCTGTCCCCGCTGTCAACCGCAGCAGCCGTAGCCAGCAGAAGGTGTGCATTATCGACTTCGCC
Organism: Armatimonadota bacterium; assembly: GCA_016199605.1. GTDB lineage: Bacteria > Armatimonadota > Abditibacteriia > CG2-30-59-28 > CG2-30-59-28 > JACQGJ01. The sequence continues at coordinate 5,587 of JACQGJ010000720.1, forward strand.
GCCTTGACCTCCCGCATCAAAGCATCGAACAGCAACGCGTCGTGGCAGACGATGGTCAAGGTCGTGGACATGATGGCGGCTCCTGGGGGGATGGTTCATGCGTATTCGTAAACAGGGGTCTCGATAAACCTGACGGGCCTCTTCTCCCCTTTGATCAAAGATTGGATGTGCTCCACCGTTTCAGGGGAGAAAAATTGCTCTCCGGTCTCCCGGCACACACGGGCTGGCACGTGCTCGATCATGTAGGATTTCCCGCCGTTCTCCAAAATATACGTGACTTGCGTCTCAAGCATTGTTTCCTTCATGCCTGTCACCTCACTATACTCGTTAAGGTTGAAAATGCGCTCATTGAAGTCCATGATGGCGACGGTGTAGTGTAACCCCTTGCGGGCGTCAACCGCCACGGACCCAGCGTTGGATACCGGGAATTGACGCCCGCAAGGGGCTACACTACACCGTCGCGGAGGGTGTGTTCTCAACCTTAACGAGTATATGTCGTCCGGATGCAAGGCCGCAGCGCTATCGTATCGAATTCAGTTTGCTGTCCGTTTCAGAATACCTTCGGTGATGATATCCCGCACTGAGGATAGCCTCACCACCAACCATCCCTCTACTTCTTCGGTGGCAGGCCGTCACCCCCGCTTCCGCCGTCCGCTTGGGGTGGCGCTTTGTGACCGCGGACTGTCGAGTCCGAGGGGATCAGGCGGACGAGTTCGCCTTCGGGGGTGCCGTCGAGGAAGACGCGGCAAGCGTCGGTGTTCCATTCGACGCAATCCTCCCACACGTTCCCAATCACACGGCACAGTCCCTGACGGTTTCATACATGGCGAGGACGTTTTCCACCGGAGTCCGTTGCTGGACGTTGTGGATGGTGTTGAAAATGTAACCCCCGCCTTTGGAGAAGACCCTCAAGCGCTCCGAGACCTCCGCTCGGACTTCCTCCTGCGTCCCGAAGGGCAGCGTCTTCTGAGTATCCACTCCCCCGCCCCAGAAGGTCAGCCGGTCTCCATATTCGGCTTTGAGGTGGTCCGCGCTCATGCAGGCTGCCGAGCACTGGACCGGATTGAGGATGTCGAAACCGGCGTCAATGAAGTCAGGAATCAGAGCGTCCACGCTCCCGCACGAATGGATGAAAGTCTTCCACGTAGTGTTCTCATGAATCCAGTCGTTGAGCGTTTTGTGGAACGGCTTGTAGAGGTCGCAGTAGGCCCCCGGGGAGATGAAGGGACCGCGCTGGGTGCCGAAGTCGGTACCCGTCATATAGGCGATATGCACCTTGTCGCCGACAGCGCCCCACAGCTTCTTGAGGTTTCCCAGAGCCACCTCGCACTGCCGCTCGTACAGCTCGCGGATGTGCTCCTTGCGGCTGTGGGTGGAGATATACCATTCCTCGACGTCCCTGATTCCCTTCGGATTCTTCAAGAACGGCGCGGGCACCAGGGCAATGTCGCCAAAAGCTGTGCCGCCGAACACGGCGAGAATTGCCGCGTCGTTAGTCGTGTGAAGTCGCTCAGCTTCTCGGGAGAAATAGGCGAGGTCCTCGTCGCTGATCGGCTGGAACTCCTCCAGGTTGTCCTCGACCTTCAGGTTTTCCTCATCGATGGGCGGTTGCCGGATGATCGTGTCGAAATAGTAACCGCCCTTAGGCATCCGTCCGCTTGGAGGCGCTGTCTTGTCCCCGCCCGGATACATTAGAATCTCGCCGTCTGGCTCAGGCTCTGTGTTGAAAGCCCCGGGCACCAACACCTCGGTGCCATCGAACAACCGCCACTCCTTCCAGTCTTTGTTCTCGAATCCGAAGAGGTTCAGGCGCGGGCAAAGCCCCACCACGTCGATCCCCAGCGCAGCCCGAAGGTCCTCACCGATTTCACCAAGCAACTGGTACGGCTCGACCACTTTCACCGGCCCGCCGTCGAGTCCCAGCGCCTTCCGCAGTTTTGTCACAATGCTGACCTGCATTCCCGTCACCGGAGACGCCCCGAGGTCCACCGGCACTCGATCCGTCTCCTGGTGGTTCATTGCAGCCACAACGCGATCCCGAGAAGTCATATCACCAGCCATCGATCTGTCTCCTTTCCTTCCCGGAGGCGTCGGTTTTCCCAAGGCCGATCCTCCGGTCGCTTGCCATGCTTCAAGCGGCATGAGTCTATCATTTGACTGGACGGATGACCAGAGGATCATGGCCGTGAAGGAGGAGGACCCAACGTTGCCATGCATGAGGTGGCCCAAAGGGTGGGATTGTCGGACTTAGCGAGTATCAGTTATAGTACGTCCGCTGCACCTGCAGTAACTTGGTTCGGTTTAGGCTTACCCTTCGGAGGAATACGCACCTTGAGGCCCGGCAGATTATCACTCCCCCTCTTGCTCTTGTGTCTGGGAAGCTGGCTTTCCTCAGCCCTCGTCGAAGCACAGGAACCCGTCCGTCTCGTCATCGAGTGTGAGGACATGCTGGGCGTCAGCCAGACCCGTTTCGGGCCCGGGAAGGGATGGCAGGTCGGGAGGTGGGGGCAGGACCTCTACCAGAACATGATCTTTGGTGGAGTCTGGGCGAGTCGCCTGGGGACGGCGATGACGGAGGCGGCGGACACTCCTTCGGAAGCCTACTCGGACCTCCAGGTTCCGACGACAGGCACGTACAAGGTGTGGGTGAAGTACGAGTGTCCCCCTTTCTTCAACTATGCCTTTGGACTGCGCCTCACCTCCCTTGACACCACGGGAGCGCCCGTCTTCGACAGGACCTACGGTCTTCTGAATTCCCCCAAGCACTTCTGCTTCACCAATGAACTGACTCGCGGGAGCCTCTATTGGGCGTGGGGCACGGACCACGATGCTGCTGAGGGTTACACGGTGGACTTGAAGCAGGGACGGTACCGAGTGACCCTGTACAAGGCGCCGAATCCCGCACCCGCCGCCGCTCGTTCGGTGGATGCCATTCTGATCACGAGTGATCTGTCGGACCTGTCGAGCCCTCGCTATCCCCGGTATCCTCTGCTGGATGAACTACGGCGGGCCAATCATGTCTACTTCCGATTCCGCAGTCCCAGGCGCAATGCCCAACCTGTTCGCATCGTGTGGAACCATTGGAATCACCGCTACCCGGACTTCTACGCGCCTTCCTACCGTGAGTTGGTCAAGTTCTACGACGGGAAGGGGAACCTCCTGGACGGCGGCAAAAACGGCGACTGGCCCGTTGCCGTTCCACCTGGCCAGGCGACCGCGTGGTACGATCTCGGCCCGACGATGAATACCGAAAGCTCCACGCCGTTCATGTTCAAGGCGTTGCCATCGGAATCCAAAGAAACTACTGTTGATGGACCCACGCCGAGTGTTCCCTTTTCAGTCGACCTTTCCCTGAAGCCTGACGTTGGGAAGATCGTGAAGTCTCTCGATCTGGGTAAGGGGGAAGCGGAGTTGGACCTCCTGGTTCAGCCAGACCTGCACCGCGCAGAGGGTTTGGCGTTCACGCAGAAAATGGGCGAGGTCTACCAGAACATCACGCGGTCACTGAACGGGGAACCGCGGCTCGGCCCGATTCCCAAGAAACTGAGGCTCTACGCGGCCACCGGCGGTCCCCGTTGCCCGAGTCGCCTGACCTGGGATTTCGAGATTGCCCAGCAGTTCCGCCATGCCCTGGGGCTGAACACCATCGAAGGCAACACGTTCGACAAGGGATACATCGACGCTGTGGTCAGTTGGCGCAAGGATCGGGGAGGTCTCGTCGAGCGAACCCTCGCCTATCATCACAGCCAGGACCCCGCGGCAGTGGTGACGATGCTCAAGAAAGCGGGAGTTGCGGACTCCTTTCACTACCTCTCTTATGGAGATGAGATCGGCCTCCCCCCAATTGATGACAAAGATCCGGGTCTCGTCAACGCTTTCCATGACTACTTGAGGAGCGAAAACGAGACTCCCGAAAGTCTCGGCGCGCGGAGTTGGGAACAAGTCAAGCCACTGCCCTCCCTGTCGGCGGACGTGGCGGTGAAGATCGGTGTACTGCCCGAGGGCATTCCCAGAGAGGAATCACAAACGGCCCTGCTGAAACGGCTTTATTGGTACAGCCACAGGTTCAGGATTCGGCAAGGAATCCAGGACTTTGCCCGGAAAACGGAGGAACTACAGGCGGCCCTCGGCAAGGAAGCGTATACAAGCGCCAACCTCGGAAGCATGCATCCCTTCTATTGGATGCACCAGTCCTCTTTCATCGACGCTTTCAAGCACAAGGCGATGTCGCTCGCGTGGAGTGAGGACTACACCTATTGTCAACCCGAAGCCTCGCGACTTGTCGTCGACTTCGAAGCGTCGTACCTGCGAAAAGGGGCGAGCTATCACGACACTCCGATGATGTTCTACTGTATGCCTCACTACCCCGGCAACACCCCTGAGCATCTGCTGCAGAACGCAGTGCTGCTGTGGGCAAACAACGTCAAAGACCTGGATTTCTTCATTGCCTCCCCGGACGCCTGGTCGACCGAGAACTACGTCACCTATCGCGGCGGGCTCCCCACCTTCAAGGCGATCCGGCGCCTTTCGGGCATGGCGGGTTTGATTGAGAACGACCTCATTCCTGCAAGGCCGGACCCAACCCCGGTGGCCATGCTGCTGAGCGAAGCGAGTGATGTGTGGGAACTGGAAGGGCTGACTCAATGGGACGTTAAGCCCGGATCAGTGGCCTCGAACGTCTCACAAGAAGAGCGCAAGGACCTCTGGTATGCACTGCGGCTGGCAGGCTATCGGGTGGACGTGGTGACGGAAGAGGACGTGGTGGACGGATTGCTGAACCAGTACAAAGCAGTCTATCTTTGCGGTCGCAATCTCCGGCGTCAATGTACCCAGGTTCTGGACCGGTGGGTGGAGAACGGCGGTCTTCTGTTCGCCACTGCGGGCGCCGCTACGAGGAATGAGTTTGATGAGCCGATGGTGGCACTCGACAAAGCCCTCGGAAGAGGCGTTCTCAGGACGGAGCAGCGATATCGCGGCGCGTTGAGGGCGAAGCTGGAGCTGCTCTTCGAGAAGCCGCTGGATTCGGTGAAAATGGACGGCTCCGCCTTCGACGTCCTCTGCAGCAAGGAGAGCTTTGACCCGGTCCCAGGGGCAGAGGTCCTTGCCCGTTTCGTTTCCGATGGCGCTCCAGCGATGACACGGAACAGGTATGGGAAGGGAGTCGCCTACTACATTGGCGCCTTGCCGGGTCAGGCTTTCGTCCGAAAGGGCCTTCCCCTTGTGCCCATGGGGAAAGGTGGGAACGAGAACAACGCCAGTCACTTCGAGCCGGTGGATTTCGATCCTGCTGCTCGGGACGCGATCCTGCGCCCTCTTCGGGAGAACGACCTTCTGCCGGACGTCGAGATCTATCACCGCAGCGTCGTCGCCGGCCGTCTGAGCGGTCCTTCCGGTGTCGTGGTGCCGGTCGTCAATCTTGCCGAGCAGGCCGACGGGAGACTGAAGGATCTACGGGTTGTTCTCAAGGGAGTGTCCTTCCGGCCGGCGAAAGCCTGGTCGTGTTTCTTTCCCAAGGGCATTCCCATCCGACAGGAGGGGGAGACTCTGGTCCTGACTCTCCCGCGTCTTCAAACGGCGGACGTCATCGTGATCAACCGCGGACCATGAATCCAAAGACGGAGGCAATTCCAGCGCCAAAAGCAGTGATTGTTGACGCGGTGCGAGCTCGGTTGCGTCATGTCAGAGCGGAGCCCTCGCCTATGATACAAGCTCGGCATTCAACTGTGCTTGGAGAATCGTGAAGTCCTTCGATCTGGGTAAGGGGCACAGTCCAAGATATCATTTGACGATGCAACGACGAACTGCTATGCTCCCCTCCAACTAAACGGTTATTTATAGGAGAGTGCAGAAGTGCCAGTTAGACCACAAAAGAAGGGCTTCACCCTGATCGAGCTTCTGGTCGTCATAGCGATCATCGCGATCCTGGCGGCCATTCTGTTTCCCGTCTTCGCCAGGGCGCGTGAGAAGGCAAAGCAGGCGACGTGCCAGTCCAACCTGAAACAGTTGTCGCTGGGTTTCCAGATGTACGCCCAGGACTACGATGACACGTGTCTGCCGTACCATGCGAGCGGACAGTACCTGTGGCTTGCGATACTGCACCCGTACATCAAGAACACTCAGATCTACTCCTGTCCCTCAACGGGCTACACGGCAACGGCAGCGATAGCCGGTGCATGTTCCTGCCAACCGGTCAGGTTTGGTCTGAACCTCGGCCTGTTCAACTACCCGGCCACCTTCCCAGTAACACTGTCAGACTTGGACTTGCCAGCCGAGACGGTCGAGTTCGCCGATTGCACCAACTACAACTGGAACTCCCTGCCGGGCGGCATGTGGTGGTCGTATACGCACCCGGACTACCGGCACAACGAAACCTGCAACGTCGCCTTCGTTGACGGCCACGTGAAGGCCATGAAGCAAGGCGCCTTGGAGGCCACCGCCGTCAACAGCAGCGGTCGGAAGGTCGCGTACGTCTCATCCGGAGTAGCCTCCGCCTGGACCAGAGATCCGACGATCACCATCTTCCCGCTCTGGCAGACGGCTTCCAGCCTGACGCACTACTGAGTTTCACTCTTGAACTCGCCGAGGGATGCCATGACGAAACTTGTGCTGGTTTGCTGCCTCCTGTTTCCTACCTTAGCCATGGCTGGAACATACCGTGCCTTGACGAGAGACGGATCGTGGGGGGACTACGAAGCCTTCCCGGACGTTTGCCTTCTGAAGAACGGCGACTCTTTCGTCGTCTTCTACGGGGGCACGGGCCATGTCACTCTCCCGAGCGAGAAATCCCCGAGGGGCGGCGCCATCTACGGGCTCCGCTCGACCGGCTCGGGCAAGACGTGGTCGGCGCCCCTTCTCGTCGCCGATACGCCGGAGGATGACCGGGACCCGCACGTCTGCCAGCTTCGGGACGGCTCTCTGTTGGCCACCTTCTTTACCTACAAGCCCTACAAAGGGCCGGGGCCGTGGAGCGAGGAGGGCGACGTCTACGTTGTGCGCTCCACAGACGGCGGGTTGACGTGGGGAAATCCTCAGCGTGTGCCAACGCCCTACAAGGACAAGCAGGGCCTCGCGGGTGTCTTCGAATCCGGGTCTCCCGTACAACTCAAGGGCAACCATGTAATCCTTCCGCTGTACGTAGAGAAGACGAAGGGCCATTACGTCACGGCGATCGTTCACTCAACGGACGGCGGCAAGACCTGGGGCAAAGTCTCGGAGGTAGACTCGGAGCAGTCCCTGGCTTTCTCCTACGGTTTCTGCGAAGGAGCGGTGACGCGCGTTTCGGACGGCAGGCTCATCATCCTCATGCGCCCGGGCATGCACCAGGCTTACTCCAGCGATGAGGGCTACACCTGGACGAAAGCCACGCGACTTCCCGTGGCTGGCGACGCGCCCGGAGTTCTCCTCACTTCGCGGAAACTGCTGCTGGCGACGTTCCGCTATAAAGGCACGAGCGCGATGATCTCCACCAACGACGGCGCGACCTGGGGCAAGCCGTGGAGAATCGATACCGTTGGGGGAGCCTACTCGAATCAGGTCGAGCTGGAGGACGGCTCGATCCTCTGTATCTACTACGAAGAGGGCACAG
>JACQGJ010000727.1 GCA_016199605.1 Armatimonadota bacterium
CATTCCGGCTGGAATGAAATCTGGACGGGAGACGAGAGGGGGAGGAGGTTGAACCATGCTCGCTTCCAGACTCATTCACCGTCGAGATGAACTCGCCGGGGTCTTATGATACAACCCCAGAAGAAGCTGAGGGGCAGAGACAGTTTGCAGTGGAGCTTTCTCTCGTATTATAATGTCGGCAGTCATCAGCAACTACAATTTTCGTTCAGGACGAGGGAGTACCCATGGATCGGCGTAACTTTATCAAGAAAACGGCCGCCGCCGGAGTCTCGGCGGCCACGACAGCTTTGTTGGCGGAAACCTCTGCACTGGCGAGAGAATCCGGAGGAGGAGGCACGGCGCTGAAACGCAGAAAACTGGGCAAAACTGGAGAGAGACTTTCCATCATCGGATTTGGCGGCATTGTTGTCAGTGGAATCGAGCAAACGGCGGCCAACAACCTCGTACACGAAGCCATCGAGCGCGGGGTCAATTACTTCGATGTCGCTCCCACTTATGGCAATGCTCAAGAGCGCCTCGGGAACGCCCTGGTGGGGAAGCGAAGCCGGATCTTCCTGGCCTGCAAAACCACGCAGCGGAAGAGGGCGGAAGCGTCGCAGGAACTGGAGGAGTCGCTTCGACTTCTGAAGACCGATCACGTGGACCTGTATCAATTGCACGGGTTGACGACCATGGAAGAGTTGAACCAGTGCTTTGCCACGGGAGGCGCCATGGAGGCCGTTCTGCAAGCCCAAGACCAGGGAAAACTGCGGCATATCGGTTTCTCCGCGCACTCAGTGGAAACCGCCCTTGCTGCCCTGGACCGGTTCAAGTTTGACACGGTGTTGTTTCCCATCAACTTCGTTCTCTACACCGAGGCAAACTTCGGACCGCAAGTGCTGGCCCGGGCGAAACGGAAAGGGATGGGCTGCCTGGCCTTGAAGGCGATGGCAAGAACTGTTTGGTCAGAGGACCCCAAGCGCCAGGAATACGCCAAGTGTTGGTATGAGCCTATCACGGACCCCGGCATCGCTTCTCTGGCGCTGCGGTTCACTCTTTCGGAAGGTGTTACTGCTGCCATTCCTCCCGGCGATGAGAGGCTGTTCCGCCTTGCTCTGGACGCGGCAGAGAAATTCAAGCCTCTCACGGAGCAGGAACGGAAAGATCTGTGCCAAAACGCTAAAGGGCTGAAGCCGATCTTCACTCTTGAGGCATGAGGAAGGGGACCGTTTGTCAATTCCTTTGGGCGCTGTCGATGAAAATCACAGGAACAATTCACGAGCCTTCCTATCTTACGCGCCCGAGTCGGTAGGCGAGTGAACGGGATGTCACGCGCAGCAGAGAAAACCCTCCATGCTCACCGGCCCTGCAAACATCCGGTGCTCCGAGCGCTTTTCACGGTCCTGCGCGTCACGGCGCTCCTGTTCGCCGTGACGGTGGTGGGAGTGGTGGCGGGGACGATTGCGAGCATCGCTCCCGGACTTCCAGACACCGAAGGCTTGGACTCGTGGGTGCCCAACCAGGCGACACGTATCTACTCGTCCGACAACAAACTCCTCGCCAGGCTGTACGTCGAGAATCGGGAGTTCGTTCCGATCACGGAAATCCCCGAGCACCTGCAACAGGCCACGGTTGCCATCGAAGACGCGAGGTTTTTCAACCACATCGGGGCCGACCCCAAAGCCTTGCTTCGCGCGGTTGTGAACAACATCAGGAACAAGGATGTCTACGGTCAGGGCGGATCGACCATCACGGAGCAGTTAGCCAAGAACCTCTTCCTAAACCAGCAGAAGACCTTCTCCCGCCGTTTGCAGCAGATGATGCTCGCCCTGAAGATCGAGCGGCGCTACTCGAAGGAAGAGATCTTGGAGATGTATCTCAACGAAGTCTGTTATGGGAGCGGCGCCTTCGGTGTTCAGGCCGCCTCGAAGCTGTACTTCCACAAACCGGCATGCGAGTTGACCTTGGCCGAAGCCGCACTCCTCGCCGGTCTGCCTCGTCGCCCATCTTTTTACTCACCCTTTGAGAACCCCGACGCAGCCAAAGCTCGACAGGAACTGGTCTTACACAAGATGGTCGCTCAGGGAGACCTCACCACCGAAGAAGCCGAAACTGCAATCCGGGAGAAACTGAATATCGCTCCCAAGAAGAACCTCGGTGAAGCGAGGATCGAGTATCCGTATTTCACCACGTATGCCATCCGCGAGCTGGTGGCGCGGTATGGCGTCGATATGATCTACAAGGGCGGCCTCGCGGTCTACACGACCCTTAACACAAAGGTCCAGCGTGCGGCGGAGGAAGCAATTCACGAGGGGCTTGAAGACCGGAGCAATCGGAACGTGACCCAGGGCGCTCTGGTCTGCATCAAGACCTCCGACGGCAGCCTTCTGGCCATCGTTGGTGGTCGGAGTTACCGCGAAAGCCAATGGAACCGGGCCACTCAGTCGCGTCGGCAGCCCGGATCGTCCTTCAAGCCGTACCTTTACGCGGCGGCGATGGAAAACGGCTTCACTCCCAACAGTGTGGTCCGGGACTCGCCGGTATCCTATCCGGGCGCGGGAGGTCACCCGTGGCGCCCGAAAAACTATGACGGCAAGTACCGAGGTTCGATCACTCTGCGCCGTGCCCTGTCGATGTCGGTCAACGTGGTAGCCGTCAAGCTGATGGAGCAGGTGGGAGTCGACAAAGTCATCGAGACTGCGCGCCGCATGGGTATTAGTTCCCCACTCGATCCCTATCTGCCCCTCGCCCTCGGGGCCTCCGGGATCACGTTGCTGGAGCACGCCGGGGCCTATTGCGCTTTCGCAACAGGTGGCCTGCGAGTGGAGCCTACGACTATTCTCAGGGTCCTGGACCACACGGGCCGCCCCATCGACTCTCTCGTTCCCCGGGTGCAGCGCGTTCTCAATCCACAGACGGCGGAAGCGGTTCGCTCCATGCTCCTCACCGCGGTGGAAAGTGGAACGGGTCGCAATGCGCGAATACCAAACTATCAGGTTGCAGGGAAGACCGGAACCACTTCTGGTGGCAAGGATGCCTGGTTCATGGGATTCACCCCCGATCTCACGTGCGGGATCTGGATGGGCAACGATCACAACGAGCGGATGTACCGGCCCTCCGGAGGCTTCTTCTGCGCCCCCGTATGGAAGAAGTTCATGGTCCGGGCCCTGACGATCACGAAATCACAGAGACGACGCTTCGATGAGAACTCTGAGAAGGTCAAGGAGACCCGAGAGCGTGGAGATGAAAAGACGCGGACCCTCCGTCTCTGCACGGAAAGCGGTATGCTCGCGACTGCCAACTGCCCCTCCGCTTACCAGGAGAAGTTTGCACGAGGCAAGGGCCCCAAGGATTACTGCGATCTGCATCCGGCAGGAACAGAGGACGGCGAAGAAGTGACCGTTTGCTCGGAATCCGGACAGCTTGCCACCGAGAATTGTCCCAGTCCCTCGGTGCGGACCTTCCGGATGGGCACGGCGCCGAAATCCTACTGCACTCTCCATCGGGCGAGTGAGCCTGCCGAGCGTCATCCGTCGGAGACGACCAAACCCTCTGCCCCTCCCGCGGACCACAACACGACGCCTGCTCTGCCTCCTCCGGTGACCCCGGAGGAGGGCACGCCGGAATGACCGTGGCGAATGCCGGGGGAGCGCCTTCGTCACTGGGCGACGGAAGAGTCGCTTCGGTTACTCCACAGACGGACCAACCGACCAGCGGTAAGACCGACTTTGACTATGGACACAAAGCTTCGTTTACCCAACGAGTCGAGAGAGATCAGTCAACGGGTTCGCGCGTTTCGCGTCTGCGTATCCTTTGCCTTTTTCTGTTTGCTCGCACGGCTCTGGTATCTCCAGGTTGTCAAGGGAAAGGAGTATGACACCAAAGCGCAGGGAGTCCGGGTGCGCAATATCTACCTGCCTGCCCCCCGGGGGATCCTTTACGATCGCAACGGGAAGATTCTGGTTACCAGCCGTACCAGCTACACGGTTTCCATCATTCCGGCGTATCTCAAGAAATCCAGGGCGACGGCCGATCTGCCCTCCGACGGAGCTCGGCCCTCTGCCGAGGAGACCCTCCAGTCGCTGGGCGCTATCGTTCACATGTCCCCGGTGGAGATTGAGACCATCCTGAAGCGGGGCACTTTCCGTTCTTTCGATCCGGTCAGGATCAAACAGGAAGTTGACCTCACGACAGTCACCCGCATTCTTGAGAACGGTTCTCGGCTACCCGGAGTGCAGGTGGAGAACGACATCACACGCTACTACCCGAGAGGCAGGTTTGCAGCGCACGTCCTCGGGTATATCGGAGAGATCAGCGAGGAGGAGTTGAAGTCCGTCGACCGAACCAAGTGGCGCCCCGGAGACGTTTACGGGAAATTCGGCTCGGAGAGCATGTACAACGAGTACCTCCACGGCCTCAGGGGCGCTGAGCAGATCGAGGTGGATGCAAGCGGACGTCCGGCCCGACGACTCGGGGAAAGGGCCCGAATCCCCGGCAAGAGCGTGATGCTTTCGCTGGACGTCGAGGCTCAGAAAGCCGCGGAGGAAGGTCTGATCAGATCCGGCAGGAGTGGTGCCGTCGTTGCTATGGACGTGCATTCAGGCGAGGTCCTCGCGTTGGCAAGCAAACCCGACTTCGATCCAAACGTGTTCAGCCAGAAGATCACACCGGCAATGTGGCGACAACTGAGCGGAGACCCGCGACACCCGCTTGTCAATCGGGCCTTGGGCAGCAAGTTTCCTCCGGGCTCTACCTATAAAATGGTCACTTCTTCGGCGGCCCTCGAGTTGGGGGCAACCAATCCCGATTTCTCGGTATACTGCTCGGGGAAGTATAGACTGGGTCGAACCTTTCGCTGCTGGAAACGCGCGGGGCACGGAGTGGTCAACCTTTACTCAGCCCTCTCCAAGTCGTGTGATGTCTACTTTTACACGGTTGGGCGCAAGCTGGGGCAAGAGCGACTGGGCCATATCTCGCGCGGTTTCGGCCTGGGATCCCGTACCGGCATCGATCTTCCCGGTGAGGTGAGGGGTACTGTGCCCTCCGATGAGTGGAAGCGAAAACGCTTCCACGAGCGCTGGTATCCGGGCGACACCATCAACCTGTCCATCGGACAAGGCTTCCTGCAGGTCACTCCGATTCAGATGGCTTGCGTAGCCGCCGCAATCGCGAACGGTGGTCAGCTTGTTCGGCCTCATGTCCTTAAGAAGATCCTATCCCCTGAAGGTGAGGTCATCAAAACGTTCGATCTCCAGGTAAAGCCGGTTCCGGTTCGATCGGAAGCCTTGGCGGAGGTGAGGCGCGGGATGAGGCTGGCGGTTCTGGAGGGTACGGCTCGGGTTCTGAAAATGGATTACCTGGCTGTGGCTGCGAAGACGGGCTCGGCGGAGGACGTCCACTCGCCGATTCCCCATGCCTGGATTGTCAGTTTTGCTCCTTACGAGAATGCTCAAATCGCCGTAGTCGTGTTCCTTGAAAACGCGGGTCACGGCGGCGAGCAGGCAGGGCCCATCGCCAGGCGTGTCTATGAAGCCTTGTTCAAACCCGCCGAATCAACCTCCGAGACGAGGGTGGCGATGGGCAATCTCTCATCTCCGTCACCACGGATAGCGGAATCACCACCCACAAATCCACTCACCAGTCAGGATTGATTGATTTGGAATTCTCCCTCCTGCCCATTGACTGTCATGACCGCTGGAATGCCTTTGTTGCGGAATCTCCCCTCGGGGATGTTCTCCAAACGGTCGAATGGGGAGAAGTGAAGCGGCCGAGCGGGTGGGAAGCCCTTCACGCTGCGGTGGAATCGGAGGGTCGTCTGACAGCCGCCGCCCTGATTCTGAAACGCAAGATCAGCCCCCTCGGTCCTTCAGTTTTCTATTGTCCCAGAGGACCTGTGCTGGACTACGGAGACCGGGAGACCTTGACCACCCTCCTGCAAGGGATTCGGCGACTCGCAAGGAGGCATCGAGCGATTCTTCTCAAGATCGACCCACCCGTGGAGTCAGGGCATGAGGATGTAGTTCGGACGCTGCATCAAGAGGGCTTCCGGGAATCGCCCGATAGCCAGGGGGGCTTTGGCGGCACCCAGCCTCGAAGTGTCATGAAGCTCGACCTGTCGAAATCGGAGGAGGAACTGCTCGCCGCCATGAAACCCAAAACCCGATATAATCTTCGCCTGGCTCAGCGGAAGGGAGTGGAGATCGTGGAGGGGCGCTCGAAGCAGGACCTGAAGGTCTTCTATGACCTTCTTCTTGAGACTGCCGTTCGTGATCGCTTTCGTGTGCGCTCGTACTCCTACTTTGAGACAATCTGGGACAAACTGGTGACGACCGGATTGGCGACGCTGTTCATGGCGCGTGTTCCTGCTGAGGATTGCGCCGGCGAGGGAGAATCCATCGCAGGGGCCTTGTCCTTTGTTCTCGGTCAATCCGGTTCCTGCGGCCAATGCTGGTACGTTTACGGAGCCTCAAGCAATCGACATCGCAACGTGATGCCCAACTACCTCATCCAATGGCACCTCATCCAGTGGGCCAAGTCGCTGGGGTGCAAGGTTTACGATTTTCGTGGGGTGTCACCCCAGACAGAGGGCGTCGCGACGGAAGAGCATTTATCGGGGCTGAACCGGTTCAAGACCGGTTTCGGAGCGCGATACGTGGAGTATATCGGGGAGTTCGACCTCCCCCTGTCACGGATAGGGTATCCGTTGTGGACCGTCGCCAAGCCCTGGGCTGTGAAGCTCCTGAAGAAACGTGGCGACGCTTCAGCGCCCAGCAGTGAGGAATAGTGATACGAATCTGAACTCCCACAACTCAGAACTCTCCGCCGAGAAGCTCTCCACCTGGATCGAGGTGGACCTCGACGCCATCGTCCACAACTACCGGCAGGTCAAGACTCACGTCGGGGAGGCAGTGAGAGTTCTGGCAGTGGTAAAGGCTAACGCTTATGGCCACGGCGCGGTCGAGGTGTCGCGGGCCTTGGAAGCTGTCGGGGTGGATTACCTGGGTGTAACTCGAATCGAGGAAGGAGTTGAGCTTCGACACGCCGGAATTCAAGCGCCAGTCCTTGTCTTCTCTCCGCCGATCCCCGACCAGATTCGCGACGCCTTGAAGATGAGGCTGACGATGACCGTGGATTCCTTGTGGACCGCCGAGCAGATCAGCCGGGCTGCACAGCAACGCGAAACAGCGGGCCAAATCGGCGATCACGGGAAAGCTCCGGTTCACATAAAGATCGATACCGGGATGGGACGTCTTGGACTGCGCGCCGCGGAAGCCCGACAGATCATCCCCGAGATTCAGAAACTGGGGCGCCTGCAGACGGAAGGGCTGTACACCCATTTCGCGCAGGCGGCCGACAAGTCCCCGGAAAAGACTCGCAGACAACTCGACCGATTCCTGCCTCTCGCTGAAGAGTTCCGCGAGGAGATTCCCCTTATCCATGCCGCCAACAGCGCGGCGCTTCTGAGGTTTCCGGAGTCCCACTGCGGAATGGTCAGGACGGGCACGCTCCTGTACGGGCAGTATCCAGATCCCCAACTGCCCCGACATCTGAAGCTTCGTGAGACCTTCGCATGGAAGGCAAGAATATCCGCGATTCGTCACCTCGAACCGGGAGATACTGTCGGCTATGGTTCTGAATGGCAAGCTCGGCGGTCATGCTTGATTGCCACGCTGCCTGTCGGTTACGCCGAGGGTTTTGGGTTGGAGGTCTGCGCGCGGACGCCCGGTCTCAGGGAGGCGGGGAGGAAATCGTTCCGCGCGTTGCGATCGATTCTCCGACCGGAGGGGGATTGGCGGGCAGTCCACTTTGGGGCCGCACTGCTCTCCGTGGTGGGGCGCATTGGTATGCAACAGTTCTGCGTGCTCCTGCCCGAGGACTTGGAGGTCAGCGTCGGGGACATCGTCACCCTCCCCTCACGTCGACTGAATGTGAATCCCAGGATACCGCGGTTCTACAGAGAGAGTCAGTGATCGCCGCCGACCGTCCGGCGGGAGGCCTCAATTGACCGGCTCCGGGGCGTATGATAAAATCGCCTCGGTCAGAACAGCACAATCCGCAAGACATCGCCGGGTCTGGCGTAGGAGGTTGCCTGCATGTATGAGATTACCGTGAAGACCCACTTTAACGCGGCCCATTTCCTGCGTGGCTACGACGGGAAATGCGCAAATGTGCACGGACATAATTTCGATGTGATTGTGACGGCTCAGGGCGACCAACTGAAACCCAATGGGTTGTTGATGGATTTCAAGGACCTCAAGGCAAGCATCGAGAGCCGGATTTATATCTTCGACCATCAACTGGTGAATGAGATGCCTCCTTTCGATGAGGTGAACCCCACCGTCGAGAATTTCTGCAAGTGGCTCTACGAAACCCTTGCCGGGGACCTTCATGGAACCGGGGTAGAGATCAAAAGGGTTGAGGTCAAGGAGACAGAGAAATACAGCGCGGCATATCTGCCGTAGGTCGCCTCGAACTCGCAGAGTTTGCCGCCAGCACAGTGTTTGAGGCCGCCGGGTTCCTGATCTTCGTGGCAGCGGTCTCCCACCAAATTTTCCGCAAGGACTTCACGCAATGAAATTCGGTATGTGCAACGAGATGTTCGAGGACTGGAAGATCGAAGATGTCTTCTGGCAGGCGAGAAATGAAGGCTACAACGGCGTCGAGATAGCGCCATTCACCCTAGCTGATTCGGTTGTGGATATTCCCGCGGCGCGGCGAGCGGAGATCAAACGGGCTGCCGAGGGAGAGGGAGTGGAGATCATCGGCCTTCACTGGCTCCTGGTGAAACCCGCAGGGCTGTACGTCAATCATCCCGACGATGCTCTCCGGCAGAAGACCCAGGATTACTTCCTCCAACTCATCGACTGCTGTGGAGACCTGGGCGGCAAGGTGATGGTGATCGGTTCACCCAAACAACGCAACGTTGTAGAGGGACAGACCTACGAGGACACGTGGAAGCGGACGGTAGACCTCTTCCGCGGGTGCCTGCCCCTGGCTGAAGTCAGGGATGTCACGCTCTGCTTTGAGCCGTTGGCCGCAACCGAGACCAACTTCGTGAATACCGCCGACGAAGGGGTGAAGATGGTCCGTGAGATTAACCATCCCAACTTCAAAGTTCACCTTGACGTTAAGGCCATGAGCGGAGAGGGCGAACCCATCGATGGGATCGTCCGCCGCAACATCGCCTACGCCGGTCACTTTCACGCCAACGACGCAAACCTCAAAGGTCCCGGCATGGGGGTCCTCGACTTCGTGCCGATCTTCGGCGCTCTGAAGGAGAGTGGCTACAACGGCTACGTCTCGGTCGAAGTGTTCATCTTCGAGCCTGACCCGGTAACGATTGCCCGCCAAAGCATCGCTTATATGAAGAAGTGCCTGAGTTCTGCGAAGGGGGCAGCCTGAGCTGAAACTGATGCGATTCACCTTGCTCCTCCCATTGACTGCCGCTCCGCAAGGATAATCCCGTGAAGCCCCTCCGTTTCGCCACCATCGGGGTTGGCGGGTTCGCGAGATGCCACCTCGACGCAATCCGGTTGCTGGAAGAAGAAGGTCTCGGGCAGTTGGTCGCGGTGGCAGAGAACAACGTCGAAGCCAATCGCTCGGATCTCAACGACCTCGCCGCCCGCAACGTGCGCCACTACACCGACTATCGTGAGATGCTCGTCCACGAACGGTCATTCGATGCGGTGACCGTGCCCACGGGGATTCCCTTCCATGCGCCGATGACCGTCGCTGCCTTCGAAGCCGGTTATCACGTCCTCACCGAGAAGCCTCCCGCCGCAACGATCCAGGACCTCGACGCCATGATCGTAGCGCAAGCGAAGGCGGACAGGCTCGGCGCGATCGGGTTTCAGATGCTGAGTGGTGCCGGGTTCGCGCACCTTAACGACTCCATCAAAACAGGGAAGCTGGGCAAGATCAAGGCGGTCATCGGAGTCGGGCAGTGGAGACGACTCGACAGTTACTATGAAAGGAATAAATGGGCCGGCCGGCTGCGACTCGGAGACCGTTGGGTGCTTGACGGGCCGATACTCAACCCGTTGTCCCATATCCTCAACAACCTCCTGTTCCTGGCTTCTGCCGAGAAGGGCAAGGCGGCGAGTCCCCGGTGGGTGCAAGCCGAGCTTTACAAGGCTCATCCCATCGAAAGCGAAGACACGTCCTGCCTGACGGCGGAAACAGAGAACGGTGTGAGAATCTACTTCTACGCGACGCTGTGTGCAGAGACCAGCGACGATCCGATGATGTGGGTAATCGGCTCGCAGGGAAGCGCTACCTGGCGATTCCCCTCCAACCTGTTCTACGAAGTCCAGGAAGGTTCCACCGGGAAACTGAGTCGTGAGGTCATCGACCTCGGAGGGATTGAGCCGGGAACAACGACAGAGGTGTTCCGTAACTTTGCCAAAGTGCTCCGTGGGGAGGAGTCTCGGGTCTACTGTCCGCTCGAAGAGACACGCTCCTATCAGATCGTGGCGAATGCCGCTTTTGAGTCTTCGGGGCGCATCCATGGGATTGAGTCGGAACACGTCCTCCGGAAGGCCGAGGAGTCGTCGATCTCAACGACAATCAAAGGCATCTCCACGCTCTTCTCTGCCGCCGTGGACGAGCATGAGCTTTTCTCACAGTTGGGTGTTCCCTGGGCGGTACAGACTGAGCCGTTCGCGACGCAAGGGTACTCAGAGTTCCCACAACGGTTCGTCGTCAGCAGTTGACCCCGCGCCATCGCCTTTAGGGGCTGTCCAAAAACAACAGCGGCCTTGTATAGGAAAACGCGGAGTTGTTCTTGGACAGCCGCTTAGGTAAGTCTCCCGGGCAGAGCTCAAGCGATCAGACACAAGAGTGAATGTCTACATTGATGAGGTCCTTGTGATAAACTTCTACCTGCCGGAACTGGCAAACGGTGGGATTTCCGTTTGCTCAAAGAACAGCCCGGCCAGAGTGTCTTCGATGGAAGTCTTCAAGCAGTGAGAGGGCGGCAGGATGCAAGCTGAATCGACCGGAGCGGTGTGGCCCGCGATTGTCGCGTTGTTTTTCGTGTTCACCCTGAGGTCCGCAGGTACGACTGCCCCGGCCGAGGGGACGCTCGGGAGTTCGGGACTCTGGGTGGTCCCTTTGGACGGCAGGCAGTGGGAGGCGCTTCCCGAGGAGGTCCGATCCGAGGAACTGCCGCGGCCTCTGACGATCCTGGACGGGCCGGGATCGGTCCGAGTCCCGGCTGACGGTCCAGCCTACTCCGTGTACGAAAGC
>JACQGJ010000728.1 GCA_016199605.1 Armatimonadota bacterium
GGCGAAGGTCGCGCTCTGTATCCCGACACCTACTTCTACCCCGCAACCTTCGTCATCAACGGCCCCGGTTTCTGGACTTCGCACAAGTATGCGACGACCAACATGGCGGGAACCTACTTTACTCACGGGAAACTCTACCTCAACGATTCCGGCAATGTGATGACGGTGGACAAACCGATCTGCCTGAGCGAAGCGCAGATCGCGGCGACGGTGTTCGGGCTCAACGGGGGCCCGATGATGATCGGCGATGACCTCGACCGCATGTCAGAAGAGCGTCTGGCCCTGATCAAGAAGTGTTTGCCCCGCGGGAGAGGAATGCCTTTCCCGCTGGATCTGTTCGACTCGCCCTCGCCTGACTATCCCAAACTGTTTCACCTCCACGTTGAAAGGGACTGGGACTGCTGGGACCTCGTGGCGATTTTCAACTATGAGGACGAGGCCCACACCCACGTTCTCGAATTCGAGCGACTCGGCCTTGCAGAGGGGACGGCCTATCAGGTCTGGGAATTCTGGAATGAGCAGTACCTCGGGAGTCACTGCGGGTCAGTGACAGTGCAAGTGCCCCCTCGATCCGCGCGGGTGTATCGTCTCGTTCGGCAAAGAGATCATCCCTGGATTCTCTCCACCGATATGCACGTCCGCCAGGGGCAGTTCGAAATACTGAATTGCCGATGGAACTCGGAAACCAGGACTCTGCAAGGGCGAGCGACCCGACCTGCCGGCGAAGTGGGGAATCTTTTCGTGAACGCCCCAAAGGGAATGCGGGTCGCAAGCCCCGAGGGTCTCTGGATCGCGAAAGACGCTCATGATCAGACGCTGATCGTGAGGAAGGAATTGCGGTTTGGCGCAGAACCTGCGGACTTCGAGGTAAGGTTCGCCGATATCCCTTGAGTCGCGCCGCGGCGAGTGGTGGGAGGCTCACACGGGACAACGGAAGGCAAAGCTCGTCCGACACTGACAAGACAGGAGGGGAAGAAGATGAGGACACGCACATCCTGGCGAGAGAAACTACACAAGGACCACCCGGCGCACGGCAAGGTGGTGGACGTTCCGCCTAAGATGCAGAAACAGTGGGGGACGGGGACGATGGTGATCCCAAAGCCGCTGGCTCTTGACGCTTTGATTCGCACCATCAAGAAGGGCAAACTGGTCACGGTGTCGCAACTGATGCAGCGCGTGGCGAAGGATTCGGGGGCAGACTACGCCTGCCCGATGACTACCGGTGTCTTCCTGAGTATCGTTGCCCATGCGGCGGAGGAGGATCTTTACGAAGGCAAGAAGCGCGTGACGCCGTACTGGCGCGTGCTCAAGTCCGAGGGCAGCCTGAATCCCAAGTTCCCCGGCGGCGTTGCTCACCAGGCGGAAAGACTTGTGGAAGAGGGTCATGCTATCGATCCCGCCCACGGCAAGAAGCCGCCGAAAGTGAGGGACTACGAAAAGCGGCTGCAACAGTTATGAAAGGAGAATTTGGGGAAGATTCCACGCGGAGTGCGCATGGGCTTTGGGGGAGATCAGGGGGTTGCTATGAGTGAAAACAGGAGAGATGGGATGAATGCGAAGAATGAGAATGATGGTGGACATACTTCCCCTGCCTCCCATGACTCCCATCCTATCATCCCTCCCCGCGGCGACTACCGGACGTTGCTGTCGTTCCAGAAAGCCGAAGTCGTATATGACCTCACCTTCCGGTTCTGTCACAAGTTCCTCGCCAAGGGCGACCGCACTATTGACCAGATGATCCAGGCGGCCCGATCCGGAAAGAAGAACATCTTGGAGGGGAGCAAAGCCGCGCTGACCTCCAAGGAAATGGAGATTAAACTGACGGGAGTAGCTCGTGCCAGCTTGGAGGAACTGCTCGACGACTACAAAGATTACCTGCGCGCCCGCGACCTCAAAATCTGGGACAAGGACTCCAGGCAGTCGCTTTTCGCACGGAAATTAGGCAGCCAGCCGAATCAGACTTATGAGATCTACAGGACGTATGTGGAAACCCGTCCCCCTGAAGTCGTCGCCAACATCGCCCTATGCCTCATCCACCAGACCAACTACCTCATTGACCAGCAGCTTCGTCGTTTGGAGAAAGACTTCCTCGAACAGGGCGGTCTGCGCGAGCGCATGACCCGCGCACGGCTTGATTACCGGAACAAACGGACACAGAAATGAATCCCGCATCAACACCTATACGCCCATTCGTCGCATCATTCCCCGGCTGCATCGTGGCGCGGAGAAAGGTCCATTCGCTTCACCTACGCCACCAACGGCCAAGCCGTCTACCAGGTGGATATGTCCCCTTCTTCCCATCCCTCCCATCCCCACGAAGGCGAGACGCGGACATGGTAGCTTTTAGAGGACGTGGCGGCGGTCAGCCCTGATCGTTCCGCCTTGCTCCTTGGTCACAAAGGGGCTCTCGATTCTACTTGCCTCAGCCCCCCCTACTCGTTGCCCTAACAAAGCAGGTCCCCTGTGTCAGTCTATACGCGATGTAGAGTACCCCGCTCGTCGGGAGCGCGGCAGACAATGCAGAGGAGGCATCCAACATGCCTGACAGGTTCGACCGCTACAATGATGGGACCGGCAATCTGCCGCGGCTTCGCGTGCAGCAGTCTTTGTGGGGAATGACCAAGCTTCCCATGAATGCCCCGGAAGAATGGAGTGTCGAGGAGAAGTTGCGCCGGTGCAAAGAAGCCGGCTTCGAGGCCGTGGAATGCTGGATCAGCGACGAAAATGAGAAACAACTGGTACCGGCGCTCGGCGCTGCCGGCCTCCGGCTGGTCATGGGGCATCGACCCTTTTCGCTTGACGACGTGCGCTCGGTCGTTGATCGAGCGGTGAGGCTGAAGTCCGATTACGTCTTCATGCAGCCCGCCAGCGCGTTTCATTCGCTCGAGGAGATCGTCGCCCTTGTCAGGGAGGGCCGCAGGTATGCCAACGACCACGGGGTGACGATGTTCGTAGAGACCCACCGCAACAACTTCACCGAGAACCTTCCGCAGACTCTGGCGCTGATTGAGAGGGTGCCCGATATCCGATTTACCGCCGATCTCTCCCACTTCATTGTCGTGGGTGAGTTCTACGGCTGGCCGGAGGAGCGAGTGCCCGAACGCCTCGCCCCGGTGCTGGAGAGGACTTCGCATATCCACGGTAGGATCGGGAACGGCGAGCAAGTGCAGGTTGACGTGGGGGATGGCAGCGGGCAGACTCCACAGTTCTTTGTGGAGATGTGGAGCATCGCCCTGCGACACTGGTTGAAGGAAGCCGGTCCGGGGGACGTGTTCCCCTTCACGAGCGAGCTGGGGCCGCCGCGCTATGCCATCACACTCCC
>JACQGJ010000707.1 GCA_016199605.1 Armatimonadota bacterium
CGGCGACCGTTCCCTACCCGTGGCTGCGAGGTTGGCGACATCAGAATAGAAAATGCACACATAGGGACGATCTCGTCACGATCCACTGGCTGATGGAACAGATCGACTCCGAGACGCTGCTCGCGGAATCTGATTTGACACCGGTGGGTACGAGGTCATACAATTCGCAGCCGGTAGATGGCACAACCGGCCCCTCATGGCGGACGCACCTGGACCTTGCGCCGCCCGGTCTGGAATGCCTGGAGGTGATTTGACCGTGCAACTTGAGCTGCTCTCAACTCTGAAAGAAAAGATGACCCGCGCGGAAGATCTCGAAGGGGTGATGATGTACTTCTACGACAATTTCGTGGGGCAGGGAGAATTGCCCAGGCGTTCGGTGCCGGTTGAGGGTTCTTTCCTCGAGGACATGCTCCCCCAGACCGTGAAGGGAATGCTGCACAAAGAGGTTCGGATCAAGGGCCTTCGTCTGATGGCTGTCCCTCAGTATGATTTCATCCACGGGACTTTCTGGGGCGGAGATTTTGTGGGCACGTTGATATACTTCGAAGACGTGGAGGTGGGAGTGATCAGTTTATCGCACCCGGTCACTGAGGATACCTATGTCGTTCGCTTCAGAACCTGCGATGCACCGAATGACTGGCTACCGTCGGTCAACTGAATCAAAGGAGGGCTTATGTCACGCACGGCAACTTTGGCCGTCGGCCAATTTCAGTGTGCTATAGGCAACAAGGACGCCAACCTTTCCACGATGGAGAGGCTGGCAAACGAAGCCGCGCGGCAGGGGGCGCGACTGGTTTGCTTTCCTGAGATGGCGTTGACCGGTTGCGCGGGCGATTTGCCTGAGACCATCCCCGGTCGAGCGGTGGAGCAACTGGGTTCCATCGCCAAGGCCAACCACCTCTATCTCATCGCCGGGATGCCAGAGGTTGATCCGACTACGGGGAAGCAATACAATGCTTGTGTGCTGCTCGACCCGCAGGGAAATCTCGCTGCTCGCTACCGCAAGCGCTGTCTCTACCTCGGCGAAAAGGAAGTGTTTGAATCTGGGGACCAAGATGTCCTACACGACACCGACTTCTGTAGACTCGGCCTGACCATCTGCTACGACTACGTCTTCGCCGAGTACATTCGCCAACTGGTGGACGCAGGCGCGGAGTTGATCTGCCACCCGACTGCGTGGTTGACGACCGACGTGTGCGAGGCATGGCACTACAGCCCCGTCGCCTACCGTGCGATGGGGATTACCCGTGCGCTTGAAAACACCGTCTACTTCCTCAGCGCCAACCTGTGGGGCAACTACGACGCGGCGGGCACGATGCGTGCCGTCGGCCAATCGGCGATCATCGCGCCGTGGGGGGAGGTTCTCGCCGAAGTGACTGAAGGTGAGGGCGTGGCTGTGGCCACGGTAGACTTCGACGCGGCTGAAGGTTGGCGGCGGGCCGCCGCACCCTATCCCGAAGATCGGAAGCGGTTTGGATTCTGAGGTAGAACGTCTGCGGCTCGTTCATAGATCTTGTTTGGAGGACACCATGATAAAGCGACGACTGATGGTTTTTCTGACCTGCATGGGATGGCTGGGACATGTATCCCTTTTCGTTCCCGAAGCGCGTGGGCAGCAGAACCTGCTTCCCGACCCATCCTTTGAGCTGAAGCAGCAGAAGAACCAGTTCGGCGTTCCGTACGCAAAATGGGGTGGGTGGATCTTCGAGGGGGCGTCGGAGTTCCGCAACGCGAACCTTGCGCGAACGGGTGACACCTGCGCCGAGATCGTTGGCTCACAGGGCGGGAAGATCCGACTCTACACCCCGACGGTCACCGTGGAGCCGGGGAGGTATCGCTTCTCGTGCTATATCCGAGGGCTGGATGTCGTCGGGCATCCATGGAATCTGAGCATGGACTTCAACTTCGTGGACGACCAGTATGTCGGTCTGAAGAAGATCGGGACCTTTGGGTGGACGCGGTTGGATTTCGTGAAGGATGTGAAGGAGAAGAAGGAGGTCTGCGCCCGCATCGGATTCTGGGGACCGGGGCGGATGTGGGTGGACGACGCGGAGTTGGTCCGCGTGGACGAACAGGTCCCGGTCACCGAGAAACCCACCCTCGGTCCTGAAGAGAAGCCGATTGAGCCTCCCGCCGCCCTCGACGCGGCGAAGGCAGTCCACTGCAACGATTGCGGCTATCGCAACATGCCGGCGTGGGGGAAATGCTACGCCTGCGGCACGACTCTCACCGCCGCGGCGCAGAAAGCTGAAAGGCCGCCGACCCGCCTCCTCATCAGCTTCGAAGACGGCAAGGCAGCGCCCTTCGACAACGGCGCCGCCGTTGAGGAGCACGCGACGGACGGCAAGTTTTCTCTGCGTGTGGACAAGAACTGGGCGTCGTGGGACGGAGCGCAGGACTGGACTGGCTACGACTTCCTGAAAGCCGACGTGTTCAACAGCCTCGATCAGCCCGCCGAGGTTTACGTGGAGGTGCGCGACCAGGGCACGACGGGATACTGGACGCGCGTCAACTACCTGACCATTGTTCCCCAGGGAGCATCAACGCTCATCATGCCGGCCGACGTCTACGTCGGCGAGAAGAGTCGCCCCGGTCGTCCACTCGACAAAGCGCGAATCACGCGGCTCGTGTTCAGCGTCGGCGAGGCGAAAGCGCCAATCTACTTCGACAACATTCGGCTGGAGCGCGACCTGTCCGACAACGTGAAGGTCCCGGGACTTCAGGCGTTCGACTTCACCCCCGGCGCGGCGCCGCCCTTCCCCGGTTTCACTGCCGTGACCCCGGCAACGGTATACTCTTCAGGTCGCGGCTTCGGGTTGAAGAACGCGCAGGTATGGCGCGCTTTCGATTTCCTGCAACCCGATCCGCTTTACCAGACCTGCATCTGCATCGAGGGTGGCGGCTTCGCGGCGGATCTGCCCAACGGGAAGTATCACGTTTTCGTCAACGTGGACAGCCCATCGGGGTTCTGGGGTGAGTATCAGGTCTACCGCGAGCGCGTCATCAAGGCGAACGGCGTCGAGGTGGTGAAGGACACGATGAACCTCGACTCGTTCCTGAAGAGGTACTTCCGTTTCGCCGAGGTGGAGGATACGCTGCTAGAGAACACCTTCGACAAGTATCAGCGCGCCTACTTCAACGAGAAGGAGCTCGATGTCGAAGTCACTGACGGCCAGCTCTATCTCGAGTTTGTCGGCCAAAACTGGGCGCAGTGCGTGTCGGCGTTGGTGATCTATCCTTCGGGGCAGGGGGAGTTGGGGCGCAAGTATCTCGACAACCTGCGTGAGCGCCGTCGCTTCTACTTCGACAACTACTTCAAGCGGGTGCCGCCGACGGGGCAACGCGACAGCAAAGGTGTGATCCCTGAGTTCACACCGACGCCTGAGGAGCAGGCAAAGGGGTACGCGATCTTTGCCCGCGATTGGATGGAAGACGTTCACGTCAACTCATTCCCGCGTCGGGAGGAAGTTACCCGCTCGCTCAGCGCCTTCGCTTCAGCCGGAGAGTTGGAGCCTGTCGTGTTTTCCGTCTACCCGCTTCGCGACCGCGGCAACGTGACGGTGTCCGTGAGCGACCTTGTCTCGAAAGCCGGAAGGATACCCGCCGCCGCGGTTCAGGTCGGGGTCGTATCCCATCGCCTGAGTCGAGTAACGATGGAGGGTACTGTCTACACGATTGCCCCACGACTGCTCATGCCTCGCGCCTCGGCTCCTTTGCGCAAGGGAACGACGACAACCTTCTGGCTCACGCTGAAGGCCCCAAAGCCGGTGAAGGCAGGCGCTTACAAGGGAACCATCAAGCTCGCCTTTGCCGACGGGAAGAGCGAGGCGCTTGCCTTGAACGTCCGGCTGTTCGCGACACCGTTGGACGAGGCGGACGTGCCCGTCGGGCCGTGGGGGTGCGACATACCACTGCCGTGGTATCAGGAAGACGTCGGCGACTACGGACAAGCCATGTACAACAAGTGCCTCGGCAAGATGCGGGAGTATGGATGCACGGCGTTCTCGGGGATTCCTTCGCTGAGCGTTTCCGGCTGGAAAGACGGCAAGCCGCAAATCGACTTCACCGAGGCCGACCGGCAGATGGCGGCAGCGAAGGCGGCGGGGTTCAAGATGGTTGTCAACTACGGCTCCGGCATTGTTGGGTTGAA
>JACQGJ010000708.1 GCA_016199605.1 Armatimonadota bacterium
CGCACGCTGGGGGCCCTCGCGGCGACCGGCCAGCCCAAGTATCAGAAAGGGTTTGAACCGCTCCCGCCGGGCTTTCGCTTCGTGCCCTTTAACGATCTTGAGGCCGTCTCCGCAGCCCTTTCAGCGCAGACGTGTGGAATCATGATGGAGCCGATCCAGGGAGAAAGCGGCATCTATCCTGCGACCCAGGAATTCATGGTGGGAATACGTAGGTTGTGTGACGAGAACAATCTACTTCTGATACTGGACGAGGTTCAAACAGAGCTTGCGCGCACCGGCAAGATGCTCGCGCACGAGCACTATGGAATCCGACCGGACATCTTCACCCTGTCGAAGTCGGTCGCCGGCGGTTTTCCATTGGGAGTCATGCTGGCGACGGAGAAAGTGGCGGAGGGCTTCCAGCCGGGTGACCATGCTTCGACTTTTGGGGGAAACCATCTGGCTTGTGCCGCGGGCGTGGCTGCTTGCGATATAGTTGTTGAAGAGAACCTGGTTAACAACGCGGCTCGAGTGGGTGATTACTTCATGAGAAAGCTGCTCTCGCTGCAGTCCGAGTTCTCAATTGTCCGGGAGGTCCGTGGACAAGGTCTCTTGGTTGGTCTGGAGATCACAGAACCTCTCGCTCGGGACCTCCAGACGGAGTGCTTCAAGAACGGGTTGGTCTTGAACGCCATCGGGGAGTATGTGCTGCGTTTCGCACCTCCTTTAACGATCGGGGAGGCAGAGGTGGACGAGGCCGTTGCGAAGCTCACCAACAGCTTCAGGTCAGTCTTGGAAAGGACCGGCCAGTGAACCTTTCGGACCTTACCTCGATCAATGAATTAAGCCCTGACGCGGTTGCGGAGGTCCTTGATCTCGCGTTGCGTCTGAAGAAGGAGCAGAAAGCCGGGAAGGAGCACCCGATCCTCAAGGGCAAGACCCTCGCGATGGTGTTCGAGAAACCATCGCTGAGGACTCGAGTGACCTTCGAGGTCGGTATGCAGCAGATGGGGGGGTATGCGCTCTACCTCGGCCCCTCGGATATCCAATTGGGAGTCAGAGAATCCGTCGCTGATGTCGCCAGGAACCTTTCTCGGTGGGTTGATGGAATCATGGCGCGAACCTTTAGCCACAAAACGGTGGCGGATCTTGCTGAATATGCAGAGGTTCCCGTCATCAATGGGTTGAGCGACCTGGAACACCCGTGTCAGGCGCTGGCGGACTTCCTGACCATTCACGAGCGCAAGGGAGACTTGCGGGGAATCACACTGGCCTACATCGGCGATGGGAACAACGTCGCCAACTCTTTGATGTTACTGGCGGCGAGGGTTGGTACGAGCTTCGTTGTCGCGTGCCCCTCCGGGTACGAGCCTGACCAGTCTCTCTGGCAATCCGCCAAAGTCACTGGCGAGACGACAGGCTCTCGGCTCCTGCGGGTCGAGGACCCTCGGGAAGCCGTTCGGGAGGCTGATGTGATCTACACGGACGTGTGGGTCAGTATGGGACAGGAGGAAGAGACAGACCGCCGCACACGGGATTTCCAGCCCTATCAGGTGAACTCCGAGCTTCTGAGGCACGCGAAGCCGGACGCAATCGTCATGCACTGCCTGCCAGCCCACCGCGGATTGGAAATCACTGATGACGTGCTGGATGGTCCCCAGTCGGTCGTGCTCGACCAGGCGGAGAATCGGTTGCACGCTCAAAAGGCGGTCATGGGTTTGCTGATGGGATAGCGCATGAAAATCTTCCGATACAAGAAGAGCGCCACGAATCTCCGGGTGGCTTTGATCCTATTCTGGGCGTTAGTGGTCGTGATTCCCGTCGCGCTGAATCTCTATCCGTTTGACGACCAGAACAACGTCGAATTGATGGTGCTGCTCGTGCTCTACAGCATACTGCCCATCATCTACTGCTTCTATCTGGTGCAAGTGGCACAGACGGCGGTCATCACATTAGATGAGCGATCCATCGGCTACCATGACCGGTATACTCGGATCGTGGCCCGCTGGAATGAAATCCTGGAGTTGAGCGCGGAGAGCATCCGTCTGCAGAATGGCAGCACGATCTTCATCAAGTTGGGGATCCGGGCTTTGGACAACTGGCAGGATTTCCAGCAGACAGTCATCGAGCGGGCGCAACTGCAGCCCGGCCGCAGGAGAGGCAATCATATCCATCGATGGATTCGAGGAACGGACTCTCGCGTGACGGAAGTGTGCCCATGACGTGGGCGCTACTGCAGCGACTCCGGCCGGAGATTTGGGCGGCAATTGGCGCTTTTGCTTTGGTTTTCGCTGTGCTGGTAGCATGGCTTGTGCGGATCCGCCAGAGACTGAGCCGCCTGACCGAAGAGTTGAATGCCAATGAGGACAAGCTTCGCGGCCTCTTTGCCGAAGCCCGGCAGGAGAGTTCGTCGAACGGCAATGCTATACTCGTTAAGGGTGAAAACACCCCCTCGCCCTGACCCTCTCTCCCCTGGGGAGCGGGCGGGGTGAGGGGATAAAGTGGGTCTTCACCCTTTGCGAGTATTTGACAAGGGAGTAAAGGAGAAAGTACTCAATGA
>JACQGJ010000709.1 GCA_016199605.1 Armatimonadota bacterium
AAGCCAGCACACATTCCGGCATCCCGCCCACAAACAGGTAGTGGCGCAGTTCCCGCAGCAACATGATGTGAACACTTTCGGGTTGGTTGCAGGGCGAGGACAGAACGATGTCGACCGCCAGTTCCTTGCCCGTGGCTAACAGGAACTCGGCAAAGCACATCGGATGCATCTCCAGGAACTGCACCCGCCCCACCGGGAAGGAGATGTCGCGCATCGCGAACTCCAGCAAAGACCCTGCAGCGATGACATGGAGTTCCGGGCGCTCCTCGTAGAAGTAACGGAGCGCCATCAGCGCGCGGGGGCAGCTTTGGACTTCATCCAGGAAGAGCAAATCCTGGCCGGGGACAATCCGGCGGTTCAGGAGAATCTCAAGCTCGGAGAGAAGGCGGGAAGCAACGAGATTCCCCTCGAATACTCGATGCCAATCGGGGCGCTGCTCCAGATCAACAACGTGAACGTTTCCGCCAAATTGCTCTTCTCCAAACTCCTTCACCGACCAGGTCTTGCCGACCTGCCGAGCACCGCGAAGGACCAGGGGCTTCCGTCGAGTCTGCTTCTTCCAGGTGATCAGTTTGTCAGTAATGAAGCGTTTCATGTCTTACCTTGTCCATTCTGTGCAACCAAACTTTCAAAATACAAGGTTAATATACATGTCGTCATTTCAAAATACAAGGTTATTTCAACATCAACCCTTTCCGCGTCTCACCGGCACACAATCGCCGCGGGCTCCTCATCATGCGCCGGAATCTCCAGTGAAATCGCCGACCCCCCCACTTTCAGCGGAATCCCTTGCTCACTCTTGAACGTGAAGAACCGCGCAGACTTCGGCGGCGGCACGGAGTGCGCGGAGCAATCGAGGCGGAGGGTGAACGGCTCCTTCTTATCTCTCCGGTCGAGGATGTTCATTACGAGGGCTTTGCCGTCGCGACGGCGGAAGACTTTGACCTCGACCTTCTTCGGAAGCTCGCCGAGACCGAGGTCGTCGCGGAAGTCGGAGTTGTAGAGGTCGGCTTTGATGGCCTGGCGGAGTTTGATGAGTTTGCGGATGTATTCGTAGAACTCCTTCTCCTCGTTGGTCGCGGGCCAGTCTATCGTCTTCCCTTGCGTCCAGGTGAGCAGGTCGAAGCGATGTCCCATGAGGAACACGCGGTTCATGGCGTCCTGACGGCGCACCTGGGTTGGCTTCATATCATCATAGTAGTAGGCGGTTCCACCGATGGAATTACACGAGCCGCTGAAGATGATATGGTCGGGGAAGGTATAGTCGTAGATCTCCGGCTTGGGTTTGTTCCACCCAGCCAGTTCTTCGCCGAGGGTGTGAGTTGCGTACTGCTGCAACAGGTCGCCGGCGTTCTCGTGGGTAAGGGCGAAGGGACGCACCTTGTTGCCTCCCTCGGCGATACGCTTCACCAACTCGACGGCGGCGGGACTGATGTCATGCGGGTGTGTGTCGCCATGCTCCATGCTGAAACACGCAGGTGGCCCGCCGTAGCCAATGGGCCCAACGGGGAAACTGTCGAGATACCATACGTCTACGCCGTAGTCTTTCACATACTTGTCCACGATCCAGTAATAGAGGTAGTCCTGCCAGCCTTTGGCGCCGACACACATCACAGAGTAACCCTCCGCGTAGCTATAGGCGCGACGGGAGCCGTCTGGGTTCACCGCGGCATAATGACGGAACTCCTTCCGCCAGTCGGGAACCTTCGACCAGTCGGGAATCCGGTCGCGGTACTTCTCCAGCGGTGCAGGGATCGTAGCGTCGAAGGTGACGGCGTTGGTGTAGAAGCCGATGTGTCCTCCCGCCTTTCGCACCGCCTGCACTCCCCGACGCATTCCATCCTCGCCTCCGCGCTCCGGGTCGGGCAGGAAGTAGCAGTAGTAGGAATCCCCGAGGATCATCTCCCCCCAGATCTGAAGATAGTTCAGCCCGAGTTTTCGCGCCTGCTCCAACATCTTTGGGAGGTCTGAGTAGGGATAGTTTGCGCTACCTGTGCCGAGCCAGCCATCGCAATCCTTCAGCCAATCGGGAATCCTGATCTTGCGTGGGAATGTTGCCCGGAACCACTCGCGGTAACGATCCGCTCCCCAGTGCCAGTCGCCCGGGTGCGCCGCGACCGCGAAAGGTTCCGACTGCCACGTCTCGCCGGTTTCGATGAAGACATACTTGCGGATGTCCATCGTGACCGTGGGCGGAATGTTGCGCGGCAGCGTTTCGAGGTCGCACTGACGCATCGTCTTGTCGTAGGTCGCGAAGTAGACTCCGCCCCTCGGATTGTAGAGATCCAGCCAGCCCATCGAAGCGATGCCGAGGTACGAAAGGGAAGAGCTTGGCGGAGGGTTGTCCACGGGGTTGCGATTCATCTCACCCTGGATGCTCGGTCGGACCAGCACGTTGTCTTCGTGATTGTCACCGATGCACAAGTTGTCGAGGATGGGGAAGGCGACCTTGAAGACGCGCACGTCGTCTATCGGCCTTGGCGCTCCGGGGTTTGCGACGCGGATTCGCCACAGAGCAGTTCCCGATCCGTCCTCCAACACCACGGTAGCGGTGACAGTGATATTCGGTTGCAGCGACCACCGCAGGGAGAGAGTCTGCCGTTTGCCTTTGCGTTCGCTGGTAAAGTCCAGAGGAATGTCATCGCCGGGGCGAACAACCTGGAGGTCCTGCTCTTTGAAGTGGAGGTCCTGATTTGATGAATAAGTGCAGAACTCGAACGGCGCTTTTGGATCCACGCCCTGCCGCACACATTCGAGATCAACCTGCTTGTTGCGGAGGCTGACCAGTCCGCCGGTAACGGCGTCGAACATGAGCCGCACGCGGTCGTTTTCCAGAACCCGGTACGGAGGCGTGACGTGACGCATGGGAATTGTCTGATCGTGCAAGACGCGTCCACTTGCGTCCTGAACAGTGACCGCAATCTCATACCGCCCCGCTGCCAGTCTTGAGACATCAAGATCAGCCCTCGATCCTTCGGGCACTGTCTGCAAATCCTGAGAGGCGAGAACCTGTTTCGATTCGGCCTGTCGCAACGCCACTATACCGGTCAGCCTCTGGTCTGCCAGCCGAGAATCGTTCACTTTCAATAACACCCGCCAACTTCCCTGCTGCCGAAGCCGCGCCACGCTCACCGCAAGGGGTCGAGCGAACGCCGCGGCCTCGCGCGCGCTCAAAGGCCGGGAGAAGACCATGACGTCATCGAGCAGCGTCTGCGCTCCTTTTTGCGGAGTGCTCCAGGGACGGTCACCGACCAGCAGACGGGGATAGGGTGGATTCGGCATCTCCGCCGCTCCCGTCTGGCCGATCAAATCTCCATCGAGATAGAGTCGCTGCCGCCCGAGTTGCCAGGTTGCTACGACGTGGTGCCACTCGCCCGGTTTCCAGATCACCGGCTTGAAAGGCATGGTCACGGCGTTGTGCTCATCCTTCAACCGGAAGAGCAACCACGCGCTCTGGTAGTATTTGTAGAGGAGAAACCATCCCTGTCCATACTTCTCCTCTCCAGCTTCGAGAAAGACGTGGAACTTGTCATCGCTCGAAGACCAGTTGAGCGGGCACACCCACAACATGACCGAGCCCTGCTGCGGATCGAGCGCGTCGCCGGGATATTCAAGCCAGGCTTCCTCGCCGCCAGTGAGCAATGCCTGCCCGACTTTGCCCGGACGAAAAGTCGGCGCTCCGTGAGTCTCCAGAGGGGCAACGGTCTTCCCGTTACTGCGAAGCCCGTCAGTTGTTCCGTCGAAAGGTAGTTGGAGCGTGGGCTGAGGGGCGGTATCGGCCTGTGAGGCGTGAAACACGCCCCATGCAGCCACGAGAGAGACGAGGAGGTTGGAGGCGTGCAGGCAAAACCTCGGAAGAGAAGCCATCGGGTTCTCCTTGATTGAGTTTGAAGTGCTTCCTCACCCGTGAAGGATCATGAAAGGCATTGTCTCCTCCGGGCCGGATGAAGTCATCATGCACTGGCACAGTATAGACGCGGCACCTTTGCTTAGCAATAAATGGATTCCCCAAACTCGGTTACTCTCCCGACTTTGGGCTATTTCCTGCGTGCAATGTCCACGGAACGTGGACATTGACTGACATTTATGGGGATGTAGGATGCGTGATTCAGTCTTCCTTCGACAGCAGATCGAGCGGGACGTCTTCGACTATCAGCACGCTGTGGGAGTCTTGCTTGAGCAGCAGGAGAAGGGGGCTTTTCTGATCGCTTC
This sequence comes from Armatimonadota bacterium, assembly GCA_016199605.1. Taxonomy (GTDB): domain Bacteria; phylum Armatimonadota; class Abditibacteriia; order CG2-30-59-28; family CG2-30-59-28; genus JACQGJ01. The sequence continues at coordinate 4,213 of JACQGJ010000709.1, forward strand.
CCAATATCGTCCATTGTCATGACCGTGGGAAGCAAGGTGGAAGTTGTAGGCCTGCTTGGCCAACACACCTCCTACCTCCTATCCTTCCCTCCCCACCAACCTCCTCACGATCTTGCACGCTTCCGCGATGCGGTCTTTCATTGAGCCGTTCAAAGGATTGGTATCGCGGAAGATCAGCTCGACGAAGTTGTCTTTGGCGATGTCGAGGGTCTCGCGGATGTGCGCTTCGAAGTCGCCGGGATCAAAGGTCGCGCCGCAGAGCTTCATCGGGTGAGGTTTGCGGGAGAGGACGACATTCTTGCCGACGGAAGCGGCGATGGACTTCTGGTCGCACCACGGGGACACTGTGACCTTGCGCAGGTTCTTCATGTTCCGGAGGACCGGCCACTGGGCATGGACGGGTTCGCAGCATCCGTAGTAGATCAGCCCGTAGCGGTCGCTGGTTCGCCGCTGGTAGGGGTGGATGAACTCGGCATACTGCTCGGCGGATAGACCCACCGACTCCTGCGCTTCGTGGAACCCCCAGCAATCCCCAGGGAGGAAGCTTCCGCCTTCGTCAATCTTCCGGCGCGGCAACTCATCGGTGTAGCCACAACTGCCGGAGCCAACGCAGAACTCGCCATTGTTGGGAGTGATCAACCCCTCTTGCTCGAGCCAGTCGAGGAACTCCACCGCTTCGGTAGTGATGAAGTTGAAGAAACGGTGGACGTTCTCCGGTTGTTCCATCATCGCCACGTAGAAGTTGTCCATTCCCATCCACATCACGGCCTTGTAGGCAAGGCTCGTGCCCGCGCCGAGAGTGTGGGGGCCGGTGATCTTCACAGGCAGCAGGTCGCCAAAGGCGACCTCCGCGATCTCTGCGTGACGGAGCGTTCCCTCGCGATCGACGCCGAACTCGCCACGGTGCAGCCTGTGAAAACTGTTGGCCAGGTCGGCGAGGGGCGTGTTGGTGTCGTAGCCGAGGTGACGCCCCGTCGCATCGGGCGCGTGCTTGATCTCCAGGTCGGGACACAGGCTCGGTCGTGAGACGTGCCAGCCGACGCAAAAGTAGGGTGGAAACACCCGGTCGTCGTCGATAAGCTTGTGGTTCGTTATCGCCCGGAGCATTTCCAGTTCCATGCCCCGCTCGGCCTCTCCTTCGCACTGGAGAGGCGGGGTTACATCTTCGAAGAAACTGCCGTTGTCCTCGATCTGGAACGGCACGGTTCTTTCCTCCAACCGATTGCTGCGCCGCCAGATTTCGCGGCGCGCGGTCATCTTGTCGCTGTTCACAATCTCCGCGTACTCCGCGGCAACGGCGCGGAGACGCTCTCTGTCTTTCTGGGTAGTCATAGTATCTTCACCTGGGAAACAGATTCAGGAACTGTAGCCTTGTATGCGCGAAGAAGGAGTCCCAAGCTCATTGGGTGGAGGGCGGTGGTGAGTTCGTTTCCCCCTCAGTTCAACGCGGTGGTAGATATCGGCGAGGGCAATCTCGCATTCGAGACTGGGAAGTCGCAGAGAGTCTTCGGGGATGCGATATTCTCGGAATGTCCAATCGCCGTCCGGTTGGCGGACATACTGCTCGACACGACAATGATCCTGGGAGATCATCACATATTCGGCCAAGGAAGCCAGATGCCGATAGTGCGCCCACTTCCACCCACGGTCGTTAGCTTCAGTAGAATCGGATAGAACCTCGAAAAGGACCTTGGGGTTAAGAAGAGTATCTCTCTTTTCGTCAACGTAAACAGGCTTGGCGCAAACCACCAGCACGTCGGGGTAAGTGAAAGGGCCTCTCTCCGCAACCCTCATGCGCATGTTGCAGGCAAGGACTTCACAGGGAAGACCTCTAAGCTTTGTCCCGATATCACCAACCAAGTTGCTCACAATAAGGTTGTGACTGCTATCAGACCTCGCCATTTCGAAAACGTCGCCGTCGAGGTACTCATGCTTCCACTCCGCAGACCGCTCGACGGCGAGGTATTCCTCCGGCGACAGCTTGGGTCGTGGAACTACACTCATCTTCGACACCTCCGTGTGCCTGCATACTACCATCGCCTCGAGGATTAGGCAATCCATGGGGCCGACGCAAGAATGCGGGTGGAATCCCTACGCGGAATAAAGCCCCTTCCCTGCGACACACGCCCAAAGCTGCGGACATGACCGGCAGTGGTCTCCCGGTCGTGGCTTATAGTCACCCATCCGCATTTGGGACAGAATCTGCGTCGCCAGGCTCCTGGCGGTCTGTGCAATTTCAGCCACATCAAAAGGAACAAGCAACCCGTCCTGGTCCACGAAGTACAAAGCCGCCTTTTCGGGAAGATGACCGCTGCTCTCCAAAGCACAGCAATAGAGACCCAGTTGGAACTGGTAGTCTGAGATGTGGTCCGCGTCGGGCTTCGCTCCCGTTTTGTAATCGAGAAGGTGCGTCCACCGCTCCGTGTCGCCGCCGATCCAGTCGAGGGTGCCGTCGACCAACACGTCTTCCAGCAGGAAGGAAAAGGGATACTCACACCGCTGTCGCTGAACCGAGCCGCACCATTGGGCAATCGTCCCACTTCGGAATTGCTGGACAATTCGGAGAAGATCGGCCCGGGCGGACGCCGGCACGGATTCTGGTGAGAGGCCTTGTGACAGCAGGGCTGACCCAATCAGGGAATCGTCCGACGCCGCGGCGTCAAGACTCACAGCCTGCAGCAGACGATGGACGAGCGTGCCGCGTTGCGCGGCGGATAGAGACATGGGCGTGAGGCTCGGTGTGGCCGCGACGTTGCCCATAGTCCTCCCCTGGGCCCTGACCACTTGGGGATCCACCTCCGAGACCTCGGTCAAACCTGCCACCCTCGCCAGGTAGAAGCGGTACGGACATGCCGCAAGCTCACGCAATTGGGCCACCGAGGTCGTTCTCCTCAAGGAGGGGTCCGGGAGGATCGGCTGTATTCTTCTCTTCAACTCTTCCATGGGCGGGTCGATCTCCGTGGGCGAGGCGGCGTGAAAGGCTCTGGCGAGTTGCCGGGACAGAGAGTTGTGAGGAGATCCGTGGTGTTGATATACCTCAATGTTCCCGACCTCCAAGAACTCGACCGCACACAACTCAGTTCCAGACTTGGAGACATTATGCTCGACCTCGACGCCGAGGGCTTCCGTCAGCCAGTCAAGCCACGAATTGCCTGCTTTCCCTGCTTTGCCTGCCTGATCTGCATCGTTCCGTTTGACCCGAACCACACTGCTCATCAAGAGGTGGTCTTTGGCGCGGGTCATCGCGACATACAATAAACGGCGTCTCTCGGCATATTCACGCTTTTGCTCTTCCGCACGCATCCAGTTCACCGGCCCGGGGTAAACGGCTTTTCCGTCTGGTCCGTAGACCTTCGACGCAAGACCGAACTCACGACTCAGAAGGACCGGAAGCTCAGAGCGGTGGAGAGGCCCTCGCATCAGGTCAGGCAGAATCACGACCGGCCACTCCAGCCCTTTCGCCTTATGAATAGTGAGGATCTTTACAACATTGTCCTCTTCTTCATGCACAGCGGCTTCGCTCTCGCGTTCTTCAATCATCGAGAACTGGTCCAGATGCTTGATGAAGTCGTGGAGGGAGAACAAGCCGGTCCGCTCGAAGTCTCGCGCCAGGTCGATAAGCTTCCTCGCGTTGGCCACGGCCCGCTCCCCGTTGAATTGCGTCAGAAGCACGGCCGCAAGACCGGTCGCCTCGAGGATTTCTCCGAGGATCCCTGCAATCGACACTCGGTCCTTTTTCCAGCGCAACCGTTTGAAGACCTCATGGGAGAACCGCAGCTTCTCGATCTCGTCCCTCTTGATCCAGCAGAGCGGTTCGCGCTCCACGGACTGTTCTCGTGAGGAAATCGCGACGTAATTGCGGACGAGACCCTCGCCCTGGGAGAGCCAGTAGAGCGTCGCATCCGAAACCCCCACGCACGGGGAACGCAAAACGCAGGCGAGGGAGAAAGGATCCTCCGGCAACTCCAGGTGTTTCAAGACGCTCAGCATGTCGAGGATCTCCAGCTTCTGGTAAAGTCCTCTACCGGATTCCAGATGGTACGGAATTTCTGCGAGCCGGAGCCCTCGCTCGTAATGACTCAGCCCCAGCATGGATCGGAACAGAAGGGCGATGTCTCCATACTCCACGGGGCGGAGCGTTTCTTTGTCTTTGTCAAGGACCAACGTGCGGGAGGCAACGAGGTCCTTTATCGTCCTCGCGGTGAAGTGGCCTTCTACTTCTCTCAGATCGTCGAGCGTGTTCTGGGTGTCGTCGTGGGATTCCTCGTGCTGGATCCAGACACGAACAAGGCTGAGCCGGGCTGGAGGCTTTATCGTGCTTGGGCGGTTCGGCGCCGTCTCCAACGGCTCAAAGAAAGCCTCATACGCGGGACGATCGAGTCCTTCACCCATCAGGCAGTCCTTGCTGAAAATCTCGTTGAGGAAATCCAGCAGAGGACCCTGCGACCGGAAGTTCGTCTGGAGAGCGAGAACCTGGCATCCGTTGGATTCACCGAATTGCCGGCGCGTCGTGTTGAAAACCGAAACGTCGGCTCCGCGAAACCGGTAGATCGATTGTTTGGCGTCGCCGACCACAAACAACCGACCCGGCAATCCTTCCTCCTCACCGTCTGCGCTCCCTGCCAGAATCCAGGCGATCTGCTTTTGCAGGCTGTTCGTATCCTGGAATTCATCGACCAGCACGTGCTTGAACCGGTCCCGGCATCGTAGTCGAATCGAGGCGTGATCTTTTAACAGCCCGGCCGTGAAAAGCTGCAAGTCATCGAAGTCGAGGAGCGACCGCGAACGCTTGAGCTGCTGGAACTGCTGATAGGCGACGCGAAGCTCGCCCAGGAGGGCTACGGTGTGCCGGGCCGAAAGCCTGGTCAGATCTGAGGACTCGCCGAGCTCTCTGAAATCAGAGAAAGCCTCCCGGACCTGCCGAAGAGCGGCCTTCACGGACTCCAGTGATTCCCGCGACGGCCACTTACTCTTGGAGCCAACCGCACCGGGCGCCGGCATGCGTGCGACCTGCGCGGCGGCCTCCAGCGCCTCTGCATCAACGACGCGGCAATTGACCAGCCTCGACAGAAGCCCCACAACCGACTGCCGAATCACGGCCAGCTTGTCGGCGGGATCGACCGGCTCCGTATGAAGGACGACCTCGACGGTCTGCTTCAGCTCCGGGTTCTCCAGCAGAGCCGCCAACTGCTCTTGCATGGAGTCCTGCTGCTGTTTCAGCCAACGCCCTTCAAGCTGATCGACATTGGATTCGTTGACCACCCATTGCTCACACAGCTCGGAGTCGGAAAGCGCCCGGAGGAAGATGTCCAACAGCGACCGAACACCGAAGTTGGCAGCCAGTAAGCGCAAGCCGTTCTCGGTGTCCTCCTCCGACGCCGTTTCGGATCGTTGCCCTTCCTCGGAGAGCCGCTCAAGGACGAAGCCCTCAACGTGTTCTCGTAGTAGAATGCTCTTCTGGGTTTCATCGAGCACCTGAAACTCGGGGTCAATTCCCGCTGCCACGGGATTCTCCCGGAGTATCCGGGTACACAAGGCATGAATAGTGCTGATGGGGGCGTTCTCGAGGTCACGTTGATGGCGTTCCCACTTCCGACGCTCCTCCACCGAATCGCAGCCGGTGAGAGTCGTCACGCACTCGGCTCGAACCCGGTCTTTCATCTCCCTCGCTGCTTTCTCGGTGAAGGTGATCGCGATGATTTCAGGCACTTCCGCTCGGTTCTCCTCAAGAATTCGGAGATACCGACCAACGAGGATTGAGGTCTTGCCGGAGCCCGCGCCCGCGGCCAGAAACACATTGCGGTCAAACGTGGCGATGGCGGCGTCCCGTTGATCTTGATCGCGCGGTAGCATCTGAGCGATCAAAGCCGATCCTCCTCTGACGGTTGCCGGGTGCCTGTCGCGGCCGTTGGGACCGGAGGTTCAGTTTTGTCTCTGATTCTCCAGTGCTCGACCCGGCAGAGGGGTTTCAGATCACACGAAAGACAGGCCGAAGGTTTGGGCAGGACGGGGAAATAACCCCCGCGGAGGTGATTCACGTGGTTGACGACATGCTTCCTTGCCACATCGATCAGATCAGGGATTTCTTCTACCGTGGCTTTTCCACCAAAGCCGACCGGGCGCGCCAGTTTGTAGTAAGCCCACCGGACACAACTCCGTTCGGCGCCGCCAAACAACAACTCTCGCGCCGCCATCGCATAGATAGGCAGTTGCAGGTCCGCGCCGTCTCGAAGGTCACGTGTCGTTCCGGTTCTGCCGGTTTTGTAGTCATAGACCACGAAGCCCTGGTCTCCCAGGAGATCGACGCGGTCGATTCTCCCGACGAGGCACACGGTATCCTGTTCCACGGTCACCCGCAACGGACACGACTCATCGTAGGTCTGCTCGAACCACGCCGGTTCCTGCTCTTTCGCGAGGGACTCTTCCAACTTGAGGAAGAGCCGCATCACGTCTCGACACACGGATTTCTCGATCAGCCAGTGTGCTCGGTCAGGGGTGTGGACGAGGTCCTCTTCCCTCGTGAAGACATCTTCGATGATCCTGTTGAGCAGGCGCTCGGCCGCCGACCGGGTCTCGGCAGTCACGCGCGAGGAGCCGGTAACCGCTTTGAGTCCCTCGAAGAAGCGTTGCACGACCCGATGGTAGACGCGACCTCGGTCAACGGCCTGGAGGAACTCAGAGGGATCCTTGAGCGGCTCCAAGTGAAGCAGACGTTCTGTGAAGTAACGGAAGGGACAAGAGCCGTAGAGTCCGAGCTGGCTCGAGCTGAAGGCTTTGTCAGGGGGAAAGCGACGATGGAGGTCGGCGACAACATCCGCTTCCTCGCGCAACATCCCGTCGAAAACATCGTGCTGGACTCGACCATACCGTCGCTCCTGGACGGAGACGCAACGACCGAAATGCTCCATCCTTGAGCGATGATACCTGGACAGGTAGTTGTACGCAGCAAGGGCTTCAGGCTCTCCATCGGGCTCCACCTGCCTTTGGCCAGGTAACGTGCGGAAGTCGTGAAAGACTCGTTCGGTCAATTCCCCAAGGTGGCACACCTCCCTCAAAGGATGTGTGACCTCTGAGAGCCGTTCCTTCACCACAGGAAGGAAACTCTCGCCACCGAGGCACCGCACGACCTCCTGCACGTAATGCGAGGCCAGCACTTCTCCTCCGTCCGCGTCGGTAGCCGGATAGGACAGGTAGACCCGCTGCCGCGCGCGAGTGAGTGTCAGGTAGAACAGGTAAGCTTCCTCGTGCTGCATGGGCAATCGTTCTTCAAGATTGATCCCGCAGGCGTTTAGCCGACTCCGCTCCTGGTCAGAGAAGAAGGCGCTCTCACGGACTCGGCGAGGGAACTCTTTCTCAGCCATCCCGCCAAGGAACAAGTGGTCAAAGGAGAGTTCTCGGGTCTCATAGACATCGAGGACAGCGACCTTGTCTTCTGTCCAGGACTCCGGCGAGAGATTGACCCGAGAGAGGAGATCCCGGAAGGTGGAGACGAACTGGCGCAACTCCAGCGTCGGATTGAAGTCCTCAAACTGAGTCGCCAACCTGAGCCAACTGTCAATCTCCGTGCGAAGGGCGGCCCAACACAGGCTCTCTCGGTTGCTGAGTTGAGCGTCCGGGAACACATCGAGGGACCGCGCCCCGGATTCGTCCACGCCGGTCGCGTCAAGACAAGCCTCCGATACCTCCAACCTCGCGGGGCCGATCCCGAAACGAGTGCAGAGAGTCGGCAGCGCCTGCAAGTATTCGGAAAGAGTTCCTTCCCTGGGTAACAGCTCCAACGTGCTGCACAGGGCGCGGAAAAATGCCATCGTCTTCTCCACGGCCCCAACGAGTTCGGTGCCAGGGGGGACCGGCGCGGGCCCTGCCTCATCAGTGTCCTTACCGGCGGCTCTCTGCGAACGCAGCCGAAGGGATTCGAGTTTCGGGCTCCACCGGTCCTTTCCCCTGGTGATGACTGCTTCCCGGGTGGTCCGGTCCAACTCACCGATGGTGAGATCGTCCCCTGAGAAGTTCGACAAGGAAACGTAGTTGGAGCCGAAGAATCGCAAGACGTCCTCGCGCCGGTAGTCGTGCAGCGGAATGTCCAGAAGGGCAAAGAGCGTCTTTACGAGGGGCTGATCGATCAGACTGGCCCCGCGGCCAACGTAGGCTGGAATCCCGAATTCCGCAAAAACCTCTTGGGCCAGAGGCCCGTACTCGGCTAGATCGCGGAAGAGGACTCCGATCTCAACCGGTCGGACTCCATCCAAGAGCAGACTTTTCACTTGTCGGGCGATGGATTCAACCTCCCGGGACCTGCCGGGAGCGCAGATTCGTTGGATCGGCGACGGGCCGGGGGGTTGCTGCTCCGGCGTCTGCGATTCCGGCAATCGAAGGGGGACAAACAGCCACTTGGCAACGTGCCCCAAGAGATCGCCCGGAACAGGTTGACACTCCAGGAACTCGACAGAGACTTGTTTGAAAGTTTCCTCGAATCTGCGGCGAGTTCTCTCTACCGGTGCGAACAAGTCGGGCCGCAGAGAGTTCTCCCTGTTCTCCATCGTGAGAGTGAAAAAAGCCGATTCGCTGGCTTCCACCAGTCGCCGCAGGACGTCCCATTGCGTCGGGGTCCAGTCCGAGAAACCATCCACGTAAACCGACCGAAGGTTCTGAAACGGACGGGGTTTCCCTTCCTCCAGCAGGTTTCTCGCCCACCAGAACCGGCCCTCTGAATCGAACAGGTTCAGGTCGTTCAATCTCTGCTGATACCGGAAGTAGAGGGTCGCCAACTCCTGGGTACGAGGATCGGAGAACTCGGCGGAATCGACCAAACGCAGAAAATCCTCCGGCTCCACGGCCCCTCGTTTCAACTCGGTGATCAACTCAAGCAGAGCGGAGAGAAATCCCGGGAAGTCCTGCACGGGGGCGAAATAGTTCAGAGCGCCCTCACGAGACATCTCGTCAACGATTCTCCGAAGCAGGAGGTGTTGGGCGGGAACGGAAATCCTCCGGATAGTCTGAACGTTCTCAGTCAGCAGACGATCCGCGAGGTCGGGAAAGGTGGTGATACGCGCGTCGAGGAGACCGGGAAGTCCGAAGTCGGTGAGCAGCCGGTACTTGATTTCACTAACCCGACGATGTGTCGGAAGAATCAGGACCGCGGATTCCGGCCCCTCGGAGGCGATCTTGCCCGCGTACTCGTTGAGCAGGTAAGTCGTTTTGCCCGAGTTCGCGGGTCCGATCAACAGGTCAACGGTTGGCATGGCAACCTTCATGGGCCTCCGTTGAGGGGAGCAAAGACGAGGCCGGTGAACTGGGTCAGACTGCCTTTGAACAGCTTTACGTGTCCGTCGACGTAGCAGATGTTGACCGCGCCCGACAACCCATCGGCCCATTCCTTGGCGTTGGTGTCCGAGTGGGCGCTGCCGGAGGCGCACCAGACCATGGGTTTGTACGTGTCCTTAATCACTTCGCTCAGCGAGTGGCCGTACAGAGTTCCCTGAGGTTGATTGGGAAAGGCATTGTATCCGTAGGTCGATCCCATCAGCTTCCACATCGTGTCCGTCTGGAGGAGGTCGCCATGTTTGCCCAGCCAACTCGGACAGAACCAAATCTGGTCGTTCCTCACGTAAGGATCCAACACGATTTTTAGAGGCGGCGCCCCAGACGTCCCTTCTCCCGAACCCAGCACCGTACCCGCGTAGGGAAAGCGATCGTCATAGTCCGTCGTGTACATGTGGATGGCCTGGCCAATCTGGCGGAGATTGGAGGTGCAGATCGTCAGGCGAGCCTTTTCCTTGGTGCTGGCTAATACGGGAAAGAGCATTCCCGCCAAGAGGGAGATAATGCCGATGACTACCAGCAACTCGATGAGGGTGAAGCCGCCAAGGCCGGTGAGTGGGCGAACCTGACGACCACACCAACTCCCCTGGTCATGAATCCTCTGCGTACAGGTTCCGGCTTCTGGTCTCAACACTCTCATAGGACTGCACTCGCTGTAGACAAACTGCCGATGATCGGGAGGGCCTTGAGGAATCCGGGGCCGTTACGTCCTCAGGGATCGCAACACCCTGTACCCACCTGATCTATCAACCGTCTCGACATTCCCGAATACCCGTTCCATCTTCAGGGCGATGCTTTTCGCTCCCTGTTTAGTCTGGGCGACCAGACTCAAAGATCCGGTTTTCCGCAGGATCCGGCTTGCGTCCTCGATAAAAGCGAAAACCACTCGATTGCCTGCCCGGATCGGTGGGTTACTCGCAATCAGGTCGAAAGAACCCTCCCGGAAGGCTGACATTCCGTCGGCACACAGCACAACAACCTGGGGCACGTGATTGAGGACGCTGTTTCGTCGCGCCTGCTGAACAGCCCGTTGGTTGAGATCCACCATCCAGACTTCCAGATGAGTCAAGGCGGCTGCGACGATCCCGATTGCGCCGTAGCCGCATCCCCAGTCAAGGAACCGTCCTTCCGGCGGGAACTCCGTGGAGGCGATCAGACTGCAAGTCCCACGATCGACTCGCCCCTTTGAGAACACCCCGGCCTCGGTCTCGAAACAGAAGGAGCGCCCGAGCAGGTCCACCTGCAGGCGATTGGGGCGAGGACGGGAAGACGGGGTCGTTGTGAAGTAGTGCTCAACTGCGTCCATAAGCTCCAACCCGAACGGAAGTAGGGTAACTATTCACCTGCGCTCTGTTGGGAGGGAGTTGGACTCCCGACCTGCTTGAAGAACGCTGCTTGGACTGGCAAGAGCAGGTCGGGAG
>JACQGJ010000722.1 GCA_016199605.1 Armatimonadota bacterium
AGCGGCTTACCTGCGGCTTGATCGGCCGCAGCACGCGGAGAAAGCCTACCAGGAGTCCCTGCAGTTGAATCCCGACTCGGCGGCTGCCCACACGGGCCTTGGTCGGGCGCTGCAGGCGCAGGGACGCACACAGGAGGCCCGGAGCGAGCACGAGAGAGCACTGCAACTCGATCCCGCCAACCCACAAGCGCACGGCAACCTCGCGGCACTGCTGATCGAGGAAGGCAGGCTGCAGGAAGCGCAGGACGAACTGGAGCAGGGCGTGAAAGACAATCCTGAGCGCGGTAGTTACTATGTCTGGCTGTCCGAGTTAATGCTCTACACGCAGAACCTGCCGGCGGCTCAGAAATTCGCCCAGAAGGCGGTGCGGCTGTTGCCGAAGTCAGCGCCCGCCCATTACCAGTTGGGCCGGGTCTATCTCGAGCAGGAGCGACTGCTCCAGGCAGAGCAAGAGTTTCGTCTCGCCGTTAACTATGACCGGCAGTTTGCTGCTGCAAGGTATGCCTTGGGAATCACTCGGGGGAAAACCGGCAAAGGGATCCTTGCCTCCTCCGGTTCCCTGCTCACACCCTCGCAGGTGGGAACCCAGGGAAGCTCTCGCACGCTGCAGAACCTCCAAAGCCCTGGCGCTCAAGACCGGATCCAGGCCGCAGTGCAGGACCCGACCGTTCTCCGTGCAGCGACGAGGTCCTACGGGGATACCCAGTTGGACGGACTGTTCGGGGAGGAGGGCATTCGCGACTACGCCCTTTCCCATTTGCAGGGCAATGCGGACCACCGGGGAGTGTGGGGAGTCACCGGAGAGCGCCAGGAAACCGACGGGGTCCGCGCCAATGCCGACCGTACCTTCAACCGGTACGGTGTGACCTACGGGCAGAAAGCCGCGGACAGTCCCTCGGCTTTCTTTGTCCTTGCCGAGAGAGAAGACCAGGAGATGGGGCTCGACAATCTCGTCGCCCCCAATCCCTTTGCAGCGCAGGTCCGCTACGAATACGAGTTGCCCAGGTTGATTGTCGGCAGGAACTTCAGGAAGAATGAACGGAGCCAGACGCGATTCCTCCTGCAGACCAGCGCCCTGACCCAACGTTCGACGGACGGGAGCGCGCCTGACTTTGCGCAGCGATTCCGGGACGGCAGCTTTGACGGAGAATTGAGACACGACGTCCGGCTGGGAGACCGCCATCTGCTGAGCGCCGGCCTGTCGGGTGGATTCCGAAAAAGGCGTGTAAATAGCAGGCTACCTTTCCCGCCTTTCCCCCCTATCGTTTCGGACGTTAACTTTCGGGTCCATGAATGGCAGGGATACTTACGGGACGAATTTAGGGCGAACCCTCACTTGACCCTGATCGGTGAAGTTGAGGTGCAGGACCTCAAGTACAGGTCCATGACTCACCTGGAGATTCCCTTCCCTCCGTTCCCGCCTTTGGTGATTGACACGCCGTTGGACAATGACAAAGTCCTTGGACTTCCCAATTTCATTGCCCAGTACAGCCTTGACCGAAACAGCGAGCTTCGCTTCCGTGCCCGGCGGGTTGCGGGGGTAGTTCAAGACTTCCGGTTGCTCCGGCCGACCGACTCCTTCTTCATGACTTTTGATGGGCTTCCACAGGCGGACATGCTCGAACCGCAAGGCAACGGCCAAAGCTATGAGGTTGAGTACGATCACTCTTTCCCCAACGCGTCGTTGTTGCGTGCGGGACTTTTCCGCCAGAACCTGAGCGATGCCGATATCACTGAGTCAAGCGTGGAGAACGGGCCTTTCCCGATCGCTCGGTTGGAGGGCGCCCGGGTTGGCTACGAAGGTCTGCTGAGTCCCGAGGTGTCTTTCCTGCTCCGGGGGGATTACACCAGCGCAAGGGGAGTGGCTCTTCTGGGCAGCGGGGCGCTTTCGGACACGGAGTTCCTGGGGCAGGTTCCGCGATACTCGGGCGCTGCAGCCTTGCAGTACCTGAATCCCAAGGGCTTCTTTGTTCAGTCGCTGTTTGTGTATCAAGGCAAACGCTACCACTCCGCCGACGATCACTCCACCCGGGGCGGCTTCGGGGTCCTCAACCTCCGGGTTGGCAAGCGCCACGGATTGCGCTCCAGCGTTTATCTTGGATTGAACAACGTGTTCGGCAAGCAATACGACATTTTCGACCTGCTGCAGGCCGGACGACAGTGGGTGCTGGGGAGCACATGGAGGTTCTGAGGAAGAACAGCCGGGCGTTGCGGAGGGAACAACCCGGCTGCAAGAGACCCCTCCCTACCTCGATGCCTTCCGACGGAAGGCATCCTTGAGGAAGCAGACTCGGAGGCGAAGGTTCTTTAAGTACACGTGCGGACGCAATTGCTGTAGATCACCAGGCAGTTGTTCTTGCAGGTCTGGTTACTACCGCAGGCGGCAACGCAATTCGTGTAGTTGATGTAGCACTGGGAACACGGGGTTTTGGTCCCAATTGGCGGCTCGGACGTAGATGAAGCAAGCTTGATGTCTATATCTATTTGCTTCAAAGCGCTCTTGGCTTTCTTCTTCTGGGCCGCTGAAATCTTGCCGCAAGTACATTTGCTCTGTTCATCGTTTTCCTCACGAAAGGGGGCAATCCCATCGATGAATCCTTGGTCGGGCCACGGGTGGCCGGGGGCCCAGCCAAGCACTTTTTCTTGCGGCTCTCCACATCCGCAGTCTTTCTTCTTGCTCTTCTTCTTCTTCTTCTCTTTAGCCATTTTCACATTCTCCTTTCGGAATATCTTGCGGTTCTTCTCCGTTCAGCACGGCTTGCAGGTTCGCACACACGTCGCATACTTTGCGTCGCAATCGGTACCCCCCGTGGCTTTGCAGGCCTTCCAGTCGGGATAGCATCGGCCGCAACAGGTAGCCCTGGGACCTATGGTTCCTTCGTTGCCGTCGGTCGCCCGCTTAACGTCGACGGTTATGGTTTTGAAGGCTTTCTGAATCGCCTTCACATCGTCCAGCGTCACCGTTCCCGCCTCGACTAACTTGACATAGTCTTTCATTAGCAGCTTTGCGATGGTCGGCACGGCTCGCAGGAAATCGACGTCCGGTTTCTCTTCTATACTCACCTCCTTTCCTTTGTCCTTGCTCTGGGAAGTCTTCTGTTTAGCCATTTGCCTTTCCCCCTTTTGACCAGATCCCTTCGGTACACGGATGTTTGTGTACATCAGTGAGCCAAAAGAACCGGAGATCTTGGGACGAAAGACACCCGTCCCTGATTGGGGCAGAGTATAGCAGCATTGATCCGGGAAATCAAAGCTATTTTTGGCAGAAGAGGCTGTTTCCTCTTAGCCTGCCTGGACACAAGTTAGTTTCGCAAGTTAGTTTCGCAGTTGCCATCTGGCGTAAGCAGGTAGTATACTGACGAGGCTTCGTCAGCGAAGGGCCTCGTCGGTGGGTACTGGTCCAGTGGCTTAGGCAGGGAGCGACCGATGGTCGTCGGCAATCACGAAAACAACCCTCTATCTGGCTCGAAGGAAGCGGAATGCGGGTCTGATGTGTTTCGTTCGGACCTGGAGCACCGCGAACGACAGATCGAGGCCTTGCGTCATATCTGCGAGGCTTTGTTCGATCACCTGACGGTCGATGAAATCCTGCGGGAGATCCTGCGGGTCGCGATCGATGTACTGCAGGCTGGTGTCGGGTCCCTTCAGCTTTACGATCCCCAGACCGACAGCCTCGTTTTCCGTTATGTACACGACCCCGCAGCCGCCGACGCCCTGGTGGGTCACGCCACTCCAGCCTCGCAAGGCATCTCCGGGTCTGTCTTTAAGAGCGGTGTTTCTGAGTTGACGCATCACGTCGACCAACATCCGGACTTTAACCCCCAGGTTGATACGCTCACCGGTTACCAAACACGGTCGATGCTTACCGTCGCGCTGAAGCGTTTCGGCGGCGAGACGATTGGCGTAATCCAGGTTCTCAATGCAAAGAGGAAGTTCGATCAGGGAGACCTCGAGGTCCTGGAGATCATGTGTTCTCAAGCAGCCACCTCCCTTGAAACGGCCCGTCTGATCGAGCAGGCTCGGAAAGCGGAAATCCTGAACCTTATCGGCGACATTTCGCACGATATCAAGAACATGCTCACGCCGATCAAAACCGGCGCCTGGACACTGGAATCAGTCCTTAACGATCTGGCGACCACCATCCAATCCATCGCCCAGACATGCCCTACCGGGGAGCCGTGGGGGGAGGAAGTTCAGAGGGTTCTTTCAAAAGCCCAGGCGGATTACAGCGGCCTCCTCGAATCGGCCATCCACGCGGCAAGCAGGTTGGAGGCGCGCACCCTTGAGATCTCCGAGGCGGTCAAAGGAGAGCCGGCTATCACTGTTTTCAAGGAGGCGAACCTCAACGATCCTGCGTGCCACGTTGTCTCCTCCATGCGGCTTGTCGCAAAAACCGCCGGGATTAATCTGCGGCTCGACCTCGACGCGGAAATGCCCTCGGTTGAGTTTGATCCACGGCAGATTTACAGCGCCCTTTTCAACCTCGTGAACAACGCCATTCAGGCGACCCCGGCAGGCGGTGCGGTCATCCTGCGGACTCGCGGACCTCAAGACGACCACAGGGAAGTTCTGGTGGAAGTGGAGGATACCGGATGTGGTATGCCCCCCCAAGTCAGGGAGCGGGCCTTCACAGATTCCGCGATTTCGACGAAGCCTGGCGGCACGGGCCTGGGTACTCGCATTGTCGCGGGAGTTGTGCGCCGTCATTCCGGGACGCTCTCCGTCGATAGCGAGGAGGGACGAGGTACCAGGGTCTCAATCCGTCTTCCCATGAAGCAACCGTCCTCCGCCTGAGACGGGTCTGCTATTCTTCTTATCTTACCTACATACGAAGGAGTCACCTTTATGCCCCAGCGAGTCTTCGGTCAGCAGGAATTGGATCTTATCAGGCAGGTGTTGGAATCAGGCCGTCTCACCGGCCTGGGCGGCGGAGAAATGACGCCGCGCTTCGAGCGGGAGTTCGCCGCAGCCGTCGGAGCCAACTACGGGGTCGCGATGAACTCGGCGATGTCGGTGCTACACAGCTCAGTTAAAGTGGCGGGCGCCGGCGCGGGGGATGAAGTCCTCTGTGATTCGGTCTTCATCTTCGGCGCTTTGGCGACGATGTATAACAACGCCGTCCCTGTTTTCGTGGACGTCGATCCGGTGACGCACAACATGAATCCGGACCTGATTGAAGAGAAGATTACTGACCGGACGAAAGCCATCATCGTGACTCATGCCTGGGGACTGCCAGCGGAGATGGACCGGATTGTAGACATCGCGAAGAGACACGATTTGATCGTTATCGAAGACTGCGCCCACTCACTGTTTGCCAGTTACAAAGGGAAACAGACGGGAACGTGGGGGGACATCGGGTCGTTCAGTTTCCAGATGAGCAAGCAGCTCGGCCTCGGTGACGGAGGGATGGGGGTCACGAGCCGGGAAGACCTCCGCGATGGACTGGCGCTGAACGCGGGAGCTCCCACTTTTCTCAGCGTCGCCTACGACCTTCACTTCAATTACCGCATGACAGAGGCGACGGCGGCCATTGGCATCGTGCAATTGGAGAGAGCGCGG
>JACQGJ010000723.1 GCA_016199605.1 Armatimonadota bacterium
GTGCTGCTCAACCTCGGGTTGCAGGATCAGGTCACCTCGCAAGCCGGCACTCTGGCCGCATGGTCGCAGTTAAAGAACGCAAAGATCAAAGCCCTGCTGGCTGATCCCTGGGCGGGACACAACGGCCCTCGCGGCGGTCAAGGGCTGGGGAGCTCTTGGTGGGCAGCCTTGAGTGGGGGCAAAGTCGAAGACGTCCTGCAGATCACCAAAACGGCGTGGGATGGACTGCCGGTGATTGTCGCGGCAAAGCAATAGAATCCCCATGTGAGAGATCAACCTTTTTGGTGGAACGATGGAAGGTTGGATGGATGGAAGGGCCGGACGCTTCCATTCTTCCATTTTTCCAGTGCGCCATTCTCGCTCACCCGTTTGGTTCCGGCTGGGCCGCCGTAGGGGGGCGACTCAGTCCTCCGGCGTGACTTCTCCCACAAACGAGTCATCATAACGGACGACGTCGTCTTTCTCGATCCCATATCCCACCAGCAAGAGGACCGCGCGCGCGGCTCCCTCCGGCGCGGTGAAGGGAACCATCAGTCGTTCCCACACACCCGACTTCCTGCACTCGACACGATTGTCCGCGGCGCCGGAATACCACCGTCCCTGTGCATCGTTCCAGCGCACCTCCAGGGTCACCTTCGTGCCGTCTCGCGTGGAAGGCGCCCTCGCCCAGACTTCGGCGAGGTAAGACTTGCCGGTGACAAGGGGAACGGTCGTGATATAGCAGAGGCAGCCTCCACCTTTGAAGCCGCCGCACGTCTTGCCCGAGTGTTTCACCTGTTCGTCCAGGAAGAAGGCGCCCTCCGAATTGTTCTCCTGCCAGGTACTCCATCCCGCCGCGGCGCTGGAGCTTCTCCACTCAGGTCCCTTGGGGCCCGGTTGCTCCGTCTTCGCCTCCTCGAAACCGGCGTTCGGCAGAAGGTTCGGTCCACGACGGAGCGTCCCCTGGATCGCCTGCCACAACAGACCCACCTGTTTATTGCCGCGGATTCGGCGGAGCGCCTCCTTCTCAGAGGGCGACGCCTTCGCGCCCTCCGGCGTGAGATACCATGCACCCAGTTTCTGCATGCCGTCGATCAGCGAAGCTTGCACCATCGCTCGCCACTGGCCACGGATCGTTGGGCGGGCGCCCTCACGGTACCACCTGTCTGCAACGGGATCGTCGGTGACGCTGTACTTCCATTTCTGTTCTTCCTCTTCCAGGGACTTCGCCAGCCGCTCGAGTCTACTGGTCGCGCCCTTCACCTCCGACGCTGACTCGATCCTGGCTTTCGTTGCAGCACGAGCGCCCGTCCACGCGCGCAGCAACAGGTCAGGATACGCGTAGCCCCGAGCGATGAACCGGATACGGGCACGAGTCACCTCCTCGGTTGCCAGAGCCTCAGCCTTCTTGAGGTGCGTCGCGGCGTTATCCACCTGCAGTGAGGAATACATGTTCATCTGCCCAACCGCGTTCCCGATTCCCCCAAACCACTCACCCTTCTTCTGGCTCCTCCACGCCGCTTCGTGGGTTTCGTAGAAGGCTCGCATCTCTTTGGCAGCCGGCCCAAAACTCGCGTAGAATTCGTTCAGCAGTTTGTTCGGGTCGAGGTTGACCTCCCACAACAGGCGGCCTGCTATATACAGCAACGGCCCCATGTTCGACCAGTAGGGGTACACCTCGCTATGGAAAGCGCGAGCGCCCATGCGATGGATCGCCTTCAGGTCGTCTGCAAGCAGGTGCGGGAAATATCGAGGGACCAGAGCGCCAAGACCGTAGTAATCGTACTTGCCCACGTGGTCGCACTTCTGCTGCCAGGCGCGGATGAGATCGTAGTCCACCTTCTTGTAGGCCGGGTCGAAATACTGCGCTGTATCCTGAGTCAGATTGACGAACACGTTGGGTTCCAGATGTGCGATCTTCACTGGCGGAAGCTCCACTCCGGCGTAGGCGAAACATCCGATGAACTTGTCGGGGTGCCTTGCCCTCACGCCTTTGGCAACTGCGTTCACAAACGCAAACCAACGATCGGAGTAAATCCTGCGTCCACGGTACAGCGGTCGTTCGACATCCTGCGCTTTGCACAGATCACACTCGCACCACGTGTTGTTGTCATTGATGCTGAAGGGATAGGTGTGCGCTTCCGGGTGGGCATCGAGGTAGGCATTGATAGTTTCGATGGCGATGCGAACGGTTTCCGGGTTGGACGTGCAGGGCTGCGCCAGTTGCTCGCCGTCGTTTTCAGGAATCGCTCGCTTGCCATTCAGCAACGGGTAGATGTCGGGATGCGTCTTGCCGTATTTGCTCTGGGGGAACACCGCATACATCCAGTGCGTGAAGCCCGCAGCAAAGGGCACCGCCCAACCTCCCTCGCCCGTGTCCCACCGGTTACGCCTGGCCCAGGCGAGACTCTCATTACTCCAGGACGCGCTGGCCAATCGGCAGACAAAACTCGGCTTCACGACTCGACTGGTCTCCGGCGCCGAGAGGGTCGCTCGCCGCGGCGCAACCTCAAAGGCCTCCGTCGGCAGGAACCACCGCACGCCGAGCTGGTCCTGCAGGAATCCGTAAACCGCATTCGCCGTTCCCGCGGGGGTGTTGCCTCGCAGCACAAGCGCGTTCTTGCTGCACGCGATGACATACCCCGCATACGCCTCGTCGCCCGTGAGTCTGTGGAGCAAATTGTCCCCTTGCTCTAATCCCCTGCAATCGCCAATCAACACCCTCGGCCCGGGCGTGTCGCCCGGATCCCCGATTCTGAGGTCCAGTTTTGCTCCGGTCATCCGCTCAACGATCCGCACGAAGTCTGACGCCGCGTCCCGCACCACCGCCGGGGCTGCGTCACCCACCACCACCTGTGCCCGAGGCCGACCTTTCTCGGCAAGCAGGAAGTCCGCGAACACGACTCGCTCACGACCAACGACCAGAAATGCGACTGATGCCACCACCAAGAACTTGTTCATGGTCCGCCTTCCTGTGCCTTGTGGGTTTCGCTCACCTACGGAGCGCAACAGCATTGTATCACACGGGTCTTTCCTTCCATAATGCAGCGTCCCCTCTGGAGTTGCATCATAGGGGAAGACCCCTGCGAGTTTATCTCGCCGGTGAATGAGATCGGCAGGCTGCGAACTCTGCGAGTTCGAGGCGAGTGTCCCTGCATTCTCCCAGACCCCTGCCAGTTCATCTGGCAGGTGAA
>JACQGJ010000733.1 GCA_016199605.1 Armatimonadota bacterium
CACAACGGATATGAACATCGAAACCACGGTGCGGGAGTGGGTCGTTCAATACCCGCAAACGCAGAGAGTATTCGAGAAGTATGGAGTGGATTACTGCTGCGGGGCGGGGAGGTCTCTGCAGGCGGCTGCCGAACGGGCGGGCGCGGACCTGGGGTCTCTTCTCTCCGAACTGGAGGCCGCTATGGCCGAGCCACAGCCCGAAGTCGAAGGACGGACAAACTGGAGCCTGGCTTCTCTTTCGGAACTGATTGACCACATCGTGGCAAAACATCATGCCTTCATGAAGTCCGAAATGCCGCGACTGGAACCGATCCTCAGGAAGATCGCCGAGGTACACGGCCCTTCGCACGGAACCGTTCTGGGGCCGCTTCTCCAGAAATTCCTCCTGTTGAAGGCTGACATCGACTCCCACCTGAGGAAGGAGGAAGAGGTCCTCTTCCCCTACATCAAGCAAGTCGAAACGGGCCTGAAGCGCTCTTCTTCCATGAACCTCGAGCAGGTCCTGGCCGAGACCGTCGAGGAGCACGAGGCCGTCGGAGCCGTTCTCGCTGAAATGCGTTCGATGACTTGCGATTACGAGCTTCCCGGCGACGCCTGCCCCACTTACGGTGCTGCCTATTACGGGTTGATGCAGATAGAGGGAGACCTTCACCAGCACATTCACCTGGAGAACAACCTTCTGTTCCCGAGGTCGGCTGCCCTGGAAACGGCAGGTTGAAAAGGAGACGCGGTTGGTGGGCAAAGTCAGGCCTTTCCCAAGCTGTTCCACGCTATTCCCCATCTCGAAGCAGGACAGAGAGTCCTGCTCAGGAACTACGCGTCTCCGGGCCGGTGTGCCGGAGAGCCCCCGTGGGATAAAGCTCCAGCTTTGTCGTCCTCCAACACGACAAGGCTGGAGCCTTATCCTACACGTAGACAAAGCTGGGGCTTTATCCCACGGGGGAATTGCGGGACCTGGACCAGTGCCTGAAATGCTCCGGCGTGTTTTTATTCTCTCGAATGCCGCTCAGCGGCATGGGAGTCCTCACAAGGAGAGCAGTGTGCGGATACGAGTCAGAGCTTTCAGAAGTCCCACGCGGGCAAGGGTTGCGATCCTCGCGCTCGCCTGCCTGCTGCCATGCAAGGCCGTCAAAACCGCGCAACTTCCGCCCTCCTTGCAGATGTCCAGGGGAGTGATTGTCAACTGGTACTCCGCTCCACGCACGGCGATGGCCGGAGACTGCGATGGAGACGGCCGCGCCGACTTCATCGGGTATTTCCCCCTCGAGAAAGGCATCGTTGATCTGGCCCGCATGTCTCCCGCTGGCAAGCTCTTCCCTCAGGCTCAGGCGCATACGCAGGCCGGCGAGAAGGCCGTGGCGGTGGCCTGTGGAAGGTTCTCCGCCGAGAAAGGAGTTGGGGTCTTGCTGCTGTTCCCCGACGGCTCTCTGCGTTACCTGCACGACCTGAAGCTCGACACCCAGACGTTTTCGCGATCCGATACTGTCGGTTGCCTCCCCGCGGACCAGAAACCGAAAGAAGCCGCGCGATTGATCCCTCTCGACGCCGACGGCGATGGCAAACTTGACGCGGTAATGATGGGATCGGACGGTCGGCTGTTGTTGCTGCACAATCGAGGAGAGGAGAACCAAGCGCCTCAGTTACAGGCCATTCCGTTGGAGTCGCTGCTCCCGAGGGTGCGCCGGATCTCAGCGGGAGATCTCGATGGCGACGGCAGGGATGAACTGGTATGGCTCGACAGGTCGGGAGCACTTTATCGAGCGTCGGTGGAGCTATCCGGTGAGGCGAGTGGCCGACTGGTTCACCGATTTCGTCTTGCCAAAGGAGCGCCGTACGATGGGCTGGCAGTCGGACGTTTTGCCGGAAGCAAGACCGCGGATATCCTCATGGGTCAGCATCTGCTTCCGGGGGGTAACGTCTCCCAGAGCTTCCTTGTTCCGAACCTTCCGACTGCCAAAAAGGCGAAGGGCGACTGTGTCTGGATCGCCGCGGATTTCGATGGGGACGGCAAGGACGATCTGATTCGCGCCCAGCGATCCGGCGACCCGCTCGATGGAGATCATGTGTACCTCCACTATGCCTTCAATCCTCAACAGGAACCGGACGCTCCTTTTGCCGATACCGATAACGACGGGTTGCTCAATGCGTGGGAGAACGGCAAGATGAAGCCTGGCGGTCTGGACCTCGCCGCACTGGGATGCACGACGACGCACCCGGATTTGATCGTTGAGTTGCAGCGGTTTGAGGACGTGCCTGAGGACAAGCTGCGCGCTGAAATGGATCGCGTGATTCGGTACTATGCCTCCCTCCCGGTCAGCAATCTCGACGGCAGCAAAGGGATCGCCTTGCACGTGATCTTTCGAGAGCCTATCCCGTTGGTGGACTTGAAGAGTCCCTGGTGGGAGGTGGGAGAGAAGTATCATCCGGCCGGTCATCGGGGGATCACCCACTGGATGCAGGTATCCATGAGTGGAGGCGGCCAGTCGGGTGAAATGGCGGACCGTGGGGGTTGCGGCTTCTATGGTTTCTACGCCACGTTTATTCACGAGTTCGGGCATCAAATCGGTCTGGGGCATACGGGGCGTTGGGGCCCGGCCTGGTGCCCGACCTATTGCAGTCTGATGAACTATGCCTACAACTACCAATTCAACGGGAAAGGCGAGGACATCCGCTACTCTCAAGGCTTGCTTGCTTCCGTGATTCTCAGAGAGAATCGATTGTCCGAAATCCTGCCGCTTCCTGTGGACAAGGTGTCCTTCCTGTCCGGCCCCCCCTATCGCTACCGCCTGAAATCGGCGCCCGAGGGCAAGACCACATGGATCGACTGGAACTGGAACGGGGTCTTCGGTGAGAAGGGCATCGCCGCGGACATCAACTATGGATACTCTACATCGGGCGGTTTGCGTCACACCATCGGCAAGACTTACGCCGCTCCGGCTGTGGTCTCCCATGGAGCGGGGGTGAACGCGCGCCTGCTGCTCTTCTGCGGCCGCCTCCCCGAAGGCGCGCCTGTTCCACCCTCCGACGCGACCGCCAAGCAGCCAGGACTCTCTCCGGACCAGCCGGGGTGTCTTTGTCTGCGAATTTGGAAGGGAACGGATCCTGAGCGGGACGGCCCCAAGTGGTCGGACGAGATCACCATCGAGGCGGCAGGCGTGACCGGAGACCCTTCGGCAACCCACTGGCGGGGAGACACTTGGGTCTCCTATCCTTCGTCCGACGGAATCCGTTTGCGGAGGATCACTCTCGATCAAACAGGAAATCCGCAAATCGGCAATCCCCTGGTCTTGCCTGACTCCAAAGGAGATCAGCCCACGTTGACGCCTTTTGGCGACGGGCTTGCGCTGCTGCTTTGGCGAGATGACCGGACGGCCGTGCGAACCCGCCTTCTGTTCTCCTGGCCCGGCGGTCAACTAATCCTTGGCCCGACGAGCTCTCTCAGGTTCAACAGTGTCGTACCCGTCGGAGCCGTGGCCGGCGCTTCGCAGTCGGGCAAACCGACCTTGTGGATTGGTCTGATGCAAGACATTCCGGGTGGATTTCCGGGACGGTGGCAGGTGAGACAGTTCCTCCTCGAAGAGGACGGATTCTTCCGGCAATTGCGCCAGGAATGGATTGGCGGGGATAAGGGCGGTGAACGCGGGAGTAGTCGTGTCATGTTGCTCAGGGAGCCGAATCCCGCCTTTGGCACGGACGGTCAGCTCTACTTCATCGCGTGTGGACTCTTCGGGAAGGATACTCCGTGGTCGTGCCATTACGTGGCGACACGCATCGCGGATGGATCCATCAATGGTGGGTGGCTCACCCGTCGGTACTATGATGAATGGACCCAGAGTCGCTCCGCATCCGGCGTCTGCTTTTTCCGGGGCGATATCGCCCTCGCTGTTCGATGGTTTGGGAACGTTCATGGGACGGAGAACGACAACCTGTTTGTGGCGTTCTACGGCAAGGGCATCGAGTCGGCCCCGATGGGTGACTTCGACGACATGAGCTTCATCCGCGCTTACGGATTGGCGTGCTCCATTCCAAACGTCAGCAAACCATGAGTCAGCCGTGGCCTTGCGCCAATCGACGACTGCACGATACCGGGCTGGGGCAGGAACAGAGTCGCTCGGAGGCACTCAGGATGTGGCCGAACTATGCTCGTAACGAGTATACATCACAAGATCAATGAAAGCGGGTTGATGTAACCCGGGAAAGGAACCCCGATGAAAGCAGCCATCACCGATGGCGTGGGTAACGTCTGGCTGGACGAAGTCCCCATGCCGGAACACAACGCGTATCAAGTCCTGTGCAAGACGCTGGCTTGCGCTACATGCACCGGCACAGACCAGAAGCACCTTCACAACAAGTTGCCCTGGAAGCAGACCTACCCGGGCATCCTCGGTCATGAGAGCATCGGCAAGGTGGTGAGCGTCGGAAGCGAGGTGAGGAACTACAAGGAGGGCGACCTCGTCCTGCGACCAACCTGTGTCTTCCCTGGAGAACAACTGAGTGAATACACCTCGTTGTGGGGTGGGTTCGCGGAATACGGTCTGGCCACCGATGCTGCGGCCATGCGTGAAGATAACCCGGACGCGCAACCAAACAACTACGCCCGGTTCCAGCAGGTCGTACCCGCCGAGCTCCCGGTAGCCCCTGCCGACGCGACCATGCTTATCACGGTCAAGGAGTGCGCCAGCTATGTTTCAAGCGTCGGAGTCCGACTATACTCGTCGGTGGTAATACTTGGATCGGGTTCGGTGGCCTACAGCATGTGTCGGTTCGCAAAAGTCTTCGGCGCGTATCCCGTTATCCTCGTTGGCCGACGCGACGAACCTCTCGCCTACGCTTGGGAGCGAATCGGGGCGGACTTCACGGTCAATGTTCAGAAGGAAAACCTCCTTGCCAGAGTTCGAGAGTTCACCGGCGGGCTGGGCGCGGACTTCATGATTGACACAACCGGCGACGCGACATTCATGAAGGAGTGTCTGCCGGTTCTATCTGAATCAGGCAAGGCGGCTGCGTACGCGACCTACGAAGGCCCCGAAGCTGTGACGAATGCCATCCCTGAGGACAAGCTGACCGTTGGCACGACCGGTGAGGACATCGCTCACCAATACCTCCTCGACGCCGTCAAGCTTGGCCTGGTCAACCTCGCCGACTTCTACTCTCACCTCCTGCCTTTCGCCCAGATATCCGAAGGCTTCAAGATGCTGAAAGCGAAAACGGCTTTCAAGATTGTATTTGAGGTGATGGAAGGAAGCTGACGGGTGACCGGGTCTTCCTCTTTCGACCGGGATCAGACCGGCCGATATGGCATGGAGGCTCCTCGCTCCTCGTTTTTTTCTCGAAACCTCTTTCCAAGATTTGGAAACTCTGGTATTATCTCTGCTCGTTGGCAGGCTGCATGGGACGGAAGCGATATCCGTCGACGGGCCTGCCAACCAGCGAAAGAGACATTTTGCAGAGAAATGTTGACAGCGTTTGAAACCGTGTGGTATACTTCGCTCGCTGTTGATAACAAAGTCGTTCTTTGAAAACTGAATAGTGCAAAGCCCTTCGATTTAACGTCGGAGGGTAGATGAGCCATAGAAGTGATTCGGGCTTGTGGGAAACCATAAGATAACTTTGAGCTGAATCCCGTTCATCGCCTTCGGGAGATGCGGGATTCAATCAGATTCTCAAACGGAGAGTTTGATCCTGGCTCAGGACGAACGCTGGCGGCGTG